>DASYSN010000405.1:0-3325 GCA_036003305.1 Thermoanaerobaculia bacterium | reverse complement strand
CCCTCGACGTCGAACGGATCTTCACTCGCCGACGCCGCGCGCCTGCACTCGAGCGACGCAACGAGCAGGAAGATCAGCGGCAGCAGAATCGCGCGTCGCGCCATCGACTCGCGAGTATACGAGTCCTCGGTCCTCGGTCCTCAGTCCTCGGACGGCGCCTCTGAGGACTGAGGACCGAGGACTGAGGACTCCTACTGCGGCGGATACGTCACGAACTGCCCGTTACTGAAAACGATGTCGCAGTCGAAGTTCGTAATCGCGCCTGCCGCCGGATCCGACTGGAAGACGCCGTCCTGGCCGGCCGAGACGATCACGTAGCGTGACGCGTTGCTGCCGCCGATCGGTTGATCGAGGAAGATGTTGAACGCCTGATTCCAGCCATCCAGCTTCGGAATCGTCTTGATGTACGTCGGCGCCACCATCGCCTCCACGTCCGTGGCCATGATGAGATTCGACGCGCCCAACATCCCGGCGGACGTGCCGCCCGCGTTGTACGCCGAGACGTCCGACGCGCGGGCCTCCCACGCCGTCGAGATCGCCTTGATGCTCGCCATCGTGCGCTTCTGCTTCGCACGCTGGATCGCCACCAGCATGTTCGGGATCGCGATCGCCGCGAGAACGCCGATGATCCCGACGACTACCAAGAGCTCGATCAGCGTGAAGCCTCTCTCTCTTCGACGCAACTTGCCCCCTCCGTTTCGAAAGACCAGACCCTCTGATCGGCAATCGCAATACCAACGCCGGCAGGATTACCTAAGTCACACCAGATGCAACGCTTGGGACCCAATCGCTGGTTTGCAGAACGGCCGGAAATGACGCGATCTGCGAGGCTAAGTGACAAAAGACGTCAGCCGACCGCCGGCTGTGGAATCGTGAGCTGCACCTCCGGCTCTTCGACCGGCTGTGCCCGATACGGTTCGTAGCACCCGCGGCATCGCGCCTCGTACGACGAGTCGCCCACCTCCACCTGCGCGTCGCCGCCGCTCAACCGCTGCGAGTAATGCGCGCCGCCGCGGCAGCGCACGCACACCGCATGCATCTTCGACACTTCCTCGGCCACCGACAGCAGCGCCGGCATCGGTCCGAACGGCCGCCGCATGTAGTCCTGGTCGAGTCCCGCCGCGATCACCCGGATTCCCGCGTCCGCGAGCTGCATGCAGACCTCGACGATCCCCGCGTCGAAGAACTGCACTTCGTCGATTCCAACCACCTGCACGCCGATCTCGACGCGCGCCAGCAGCTCGTTCGACGTCCCGACCGAGATCGCCTTCAGCCTGCGATCGTCGCGCGACACCACCTCGGCCTCTCCGAACCGGTCGTCGAGCGCCGGCTTGAACACCTGCACGCGCTGACGCGCGATCACCGACCGCCGCAGACGCCGAATCAGCTCCTCAGATTTTCCGGAGAACATTCCTCCGGCGATGATCTCGATCCAGCCGCCGCGATGTGAGTCCAATGTGGGATTTGCCTCCAAAGTGGTGTTGGCGTTCAGGATAACAAAACCTGCTACCCTGATCCCACAGTTGAAAACATCCTTCCTGATCCTCGCATTGCTGCTCGGCACCGGTGCGATCGCTGAGCCTCTGCGCGTCGGGAAGATCATCATCCGGCCGCTCGACGTCTACTCCGAGGACGAGGCGACGCGCGGCGTGGTCTACAGCTTCGCCGACAAACTGCACATCGAGACGCGGCAGGCCGTCATCCGCAAGTTCCTCCTCTTCCGCGAGGGCGAACCTTTTCGTCCGGAGCGCATCGCGGAGACCGAGCGGAACCTCCGCGGCCAGCGCTTCCTGAAATCCGCGAGCGTCGTCGCCCAGCCGCCGCACGACGGCGTCGTCGACGTCGTCGTCACCACGCAGGACTCCTGGTCGATCGCCCCCGAGACGCAGGCCGGCAACAAAGGCGGCGCGAGCCAGGTCGGCGCCTCCATCGTCGAGACCAATCTCCTCGGCACCGGCCAGTCGATGGCGGTGCGCTGGGACAAGACCGTCGACCGCACCCGCTTTCTCGTCGACTACCAGAACCCCACGCTGAACTCGTCGTACTGGAACACGCGCGTCACGTACGGGATGAACTCCGACGGCTACGAGCACGCGTTCAGCCTCGCGCGTCCGTTCTACGCCTTCGCGACGCCGTGGTCGACCGACTTCGAGCTCGACGACATCCGCCAGAACGACCGGCTCTACCTCGCCGGCCAGACGACCGATACCTTCCGCCACGACGCCTCGCGGATGATCGCCAGCTTCGGCCGCGCGTTCGATCCGAACGATGAACGCGCCAATCGCATCGTCACCGGCATTCGCGTCGCCCGCGACGACTTCTCCGAGGTGTCCGGGGCGACGCTGCCGGCGGACCGCAACTTCCGGTATGCGTTCGTGCGCTACGAGCGCGCCATCAACGACTTCGTGAAGCTCAACTTCATCAACAAAGACCTTCGCTACGAAGACTTCAACCTCGGCGCCTCGTATTCGCTCGAGACCGCCGTCTCGCCGCGCGCATTCGGCACCACCGCGAACACCTTCTTCGCCCGCGCCTGCGCCTCGGAAGGGCAGCGCCTCGGCGACACGAGCTTCATGATCCCGTCGTTCTCGATCGAGTCGCGCTTCGATGGCGGCGCCGCGAACTCCGTCGCGAATGCCACCGTCAACTACGTGAAGCGCTTCGACACCGACCACCCGACCGCGACCGTCGCGCGCGTCACCGTCACCGACGGCTGGCGCCTCGACAAAGACGTCCAGTTCTTCGCCGACGGCCTCACCGGCCTCCGCGCCTATCGCCTCCACGCCTTCACCGGCAGCCGCTCGTTCATCGCGAACGTCGAGCAGCGCATCTACCTCGGCCGCGAGATCGCGCAGCTCGTCTCGCCCGGCGTCGTCGCCTTCTTCGACACCGGCAACGCCACCTACGGCGGCGCCGGCAAACTCTTCGCCGTCAAAAGCGACGTCGGCCTCGGCATCCGCATCGGCCTCCCCCGCAGCCCCAAAAACCTCATCCGCATCGACGTCGCGTATCCCCTCAACACAGAGTTCGGCCGCAGGCGCGGATTGCTGGTGTCGTTCGCGAGCGGCCAGGCGTTCTAGCGGGCACGCCCCCCTCATCCGCCTTCGGCACCTTCTCCCCCGTCACCGGGGGAGAAGGGCACTCGACTGACGGGCATCGCGAGACTCCTGTTCGAGTACCCTTCGCCCCGCGATAGCGGGGAGAAGGTGCCGAAGGCGGATGAGGGGCGCGCGCCTTATGCGAAAACGCCAGCCAACCTCGCGATCCCAACCACCATCCGCTCGTCCGTCTCCTTCGCGAACGTCAGCCGCATCGTGTTCCGCCC
>DASYSN010000404.1:0-4032 GCA_036003305.1 Thermoanaerobaculia bacterium | reverse complement strand
GTCTTCCTCGGGATAGAAGATCGAGAAGTGCTTCCCGATGATCTCTTCGGCCGTGTAGCCCTTGATGCGATGGGCGCCTGCGTTCCACGAAGCAATGTAGCCGTTCGGGTCGAGCATGAAGATGGCGTAGTCCTGCACGTTGGCGACGAGCAGGCGGAACATCTCCTCGCTCTGGCGCAGCCGCTCGTCCGCCTCGCGGCGTTTCGTCAGATCGCGCGTGACCTTGGCGAACCCGCGAAGGCCGCCGTCGGGATTGCGCAACGCGGTGATGACGGTGTTCACCCAGAAGCGATTGCCGTCGCCCCGGATGCGCCACCCCTCGTCTTCGACCCGCCCCTCTCGCTCCGCGGTGTCGAGCTCGTGCTTCGGCTTCTGATTCGCTAGATCTTCCGCGGAGTAGAACATCCGGAAGTTCTGCCCGATCGCTTCGCTGGCCTGGTACCCGAAGATGCGCGCCGCGCCGCGGTTCCACGTGCGGATCTCGCCATCCGTCCCCATGAGGAAGATTGCGTAGTCCTGCACCTCATCGATGAGCAGCGCAAGCTCATCGCTGGTGGGCACGGGCAACCCGTGCTCGCGGTGATTTCTCGTCTCAGCCATCCGTCCCGACCCATTCAATTTGCGGTAAGCGGGCCAAAGGGCGAAGAGGATGCAAAAAGCGTGCGGTAGCGTCTGGTGGTATCGCTCCTACGGCAGCCCTCGCGTCCTTCTCCGCACGCTCGGCGGCTTCCGCAAACCGGTGGGCGTTTGCACCGCGGCCGGAGCCGCCTGGAAGCGCCGTTTCGGTTCCGTGATCGCGTCGAGAATGTAGTGCGCCGAGAGCACCGCCCCTTCCTGCCAGCCGGAGAGGTACGACACCTGGTCGCCGGAGACCCAGAAGCGGCCGTCGGGCTTCAGCAGGACATTCGGGATCGGTTTTTCGCAGCCCCAGTCGTCGGCCCATCCGCCGAGCTGCCACGGCACCTGCTTCCAGGCGATCGAGACGCCGAGGTCGAGCTTTACGTGCTGATCGAAATCGGGATGGAGCTTCTTCGCCTCCGCCCTCGCCTGGACTAGCCGCTCGTGCGGCTCCCATCCCGCCATCTTCTCCGCATCGGTGTCGTAGTTGTACGCGCCGGTGAGGATCCCCTTCTTGCTGAAGTACGCGTACGACGGGTACCACATCTGCGTCATGTTCTGGTTCGTGTACGAGATCCCGCCGTACATCTGGTCCTTCGTCTCCCAGAACCGCGACTCCGTCTGCCAGCCCACCTTGCACGTCGACGCGAACTCGACGGCATTCACCGCCGCGTCGTACTCGGCCGAGAAGTTCTTGTCCTTGATCGCGGCGAGAATCGGCATCGGAATCGTCGAGATGCACCAGTCGGCCGTCACCGTCTCGCCGTGCTCGCTGCTGCCGGCGCGGCGATGACGCACCGTCACCTTGTTCTTCTCGCGATCGAGGTGAATACCGGCGACTTCGCGGTTGTAGTGGATCATCCCGTCCTTCGGCAACGCGCGGAGGAACCCCTTCCAGATGTGATCCATCCCGTGCACCGGCTGGAAGAGCGTCGGCTGCCACTCATACTCCTCCGACTGCATCACGCGGTGATCCCAGAAGTCGGACTTCACCAGGTCGGAGAGCGTCAGCGGAGGCAGCAGGGCGCCGCAGCTCCCGATCCCCGGCTCGACGGCGTAGCCCGACCGCGATGAGCCTTTGTAGTCGTAGTCGTCCTTCTCCTCGACGTCGCCGAACGCGCAGAGCAGGTTGAGCAGCCCCGTCTTGTCCGTGCCGTGAAGCTGATCGTCGAGGCAGCCCTTCTTGATCGCCTTCGCGAGCAGGTCGGAGATCCAGCCGCGCGTGTCGTTGATGATGCGGCGGTTCGTCAGCGCCGCGCCGCCCCACGCGTCTTCCGTCTGGAAGAAGTTCGCGCGCGTCATCATGTTGTAGACCTCGAGCTCGACGCCGAGGACGTTGCAGTAGTGGAGGATCGCCGTGTGGTGGTACGGGAGGCGTCCCGGCCCGGCATTCAGGTACATCTGCGGCCCTTCGTCGAACTTGCAGACCTGCTTCGTGCCGGTGGTCTCCACGATCGAGTCGCCGCGCCGCACCGTGTAGCTCCGGCCGCCGGCGCGATGGTTCGCCTCGAAGACGTCGACTTTGTAGCCCGCCTTGTGCAGCTCGTACGCGGCGGTCAGTCCCGCGATCCCTGCGCCGAGGATGATGACGTGCTGCCCCTTGCCATGGTCCGGCCCGAGATCGGGTGGCCCGGCGAACGCTTCCGGAACGCGGATCAACCCCATCGCAACCATCGTCTCGTAAAGCGCGGCCGCCCCTCCGGCGGCACCGACTGTCTCGAGGAAACGGCGGCGTGTCCAGTTCGAGTCGCTCATCGCCAAACCTCCGTTCTTGCGTGCAGCGCCATGCTATCGTCATCAAGCACATGCAGCCGAGAGATACGACGGAGCGCGTCGCCGCGATCGCCGCGGATCTCAACCGGCGAGCGGGCCCCGCAACGCGATTTCAGCAGGCGCTCGAGCTGAGCGATCTTCTCCGAGACCTTGCGAAAGCCGGACTGCGGGCGCGACACCCCGAGTACTCCGATGAGGAGCTCCTTCGAGCGCTCACGGTTCAAATGTATGGCAATGTGCCTCCGCGAAAATGAGCGGCGAGAGCTTTCTGAGCCGTGTCGTCGCCGCGCTGGAGCACGCGCAGATTCCCTACATGGTGACCGGTTCGTTCGCGAGCTCGGCGCACGGGATCGTTCGCGGCAGCCGGGATATCGATATCGTCATCACCGCGACGCCGCGGCAACTCCGCGCGTTCATCGCAGAGTTCCCGAATGATCAGTACTACGCCGATCAAGAGGATGCCTTGGATGCGCTGAGCCACAGCTCGCAATTCAACATCATCGACTTCGGCAGCACGTGGAAGGCCGATCTCATCTTTCGCAAACAGAGAGCGTTCAGTCGAATCGAGTTCGAGCGCAGGCTTCCGCACGTCATTCACGGGGTGCGGGTGTACATCGCGTCGCCTGAAGACATTCTGATCGCGAAGTTGGAATGGGCGAAGGCCGGCGAGTCCGAGCGCCAGATCGAAGACGCCGCCGGTGTCATTGCCACGCAGGGTGACAGTCTGGATCGCGCCTACGTGGCGCGGTGGGTTCAGGAGCTCGATCTGCAGGAGCAATGGCGCCGTGCGCTGCAGGCAGCCAACTCGGCCTGATCGTGTGGCCCCGCCCGAAGCGCGGGCTGGAAAGCCCGCGCCACACGGTGGACTCGTCGGGTGACGATGATCACTCCGCCACGTGTTGCGAACCACTCCGCGCCGTTCGAGCGACGTGATGTATTCGCGTCCGTATGCAAGATGAAGAAACGCCGTTCTTTCCGCGCGGAGCCGTGGCGTTCTTCGCGGCGATGATCGTCTTCTACGCCGCGCTCTGGATCGTGATCTTCTCGATCATGGTGAGCCGAGGGTAGCGATGCTGGAGAAGAAGATCCTCGTCGCCGCCTCGATCTTCGCCGTCGCACTCTTCGGTGTGATCGCGCTCTCCGTCCGCCTCTTCGGGATCGACCTCCCGGCCTGCCTCACCGACGTCCGGCCGTTCAAGGACGCCAAGGTGATCGAGCAGGGTCCGAAGCGGTACGAGATCCATTACGTCGCACGGATGTGGAAATTCGAGCCGGCCGACGTGACGATGCCTCCCGGCTCGACCGCCGACGTCTACGTCGCCAGCGCGGACGTCACGCACGGCCTCCAGATCGTCGGAACGAACGTCAACCTCGAGGTCGTCCCGGGCGCGGTCAACTTCGCGCGCGTCAAGTTCGATCAGCCGGGCGACTACCTCGTCGTCTGCAACGAGTACTGCGGCATGCAGCACCACAACATGGCCGCGCGCATCCACGTCTCCCACAAAGGTGTGGCGCCGGCAATCCTGCCGGCGGCAGCCGCCGCCCAGTCGAGCGGCTCCGATCTCGTCGCCAAGTACGCCTGCACCGCCTGCCACTCTCTCGACGGCAGCCCGATGACCGGCCCGACGTTCAAGGGCCTCT
>DASYSN010000403.1:0-2412 GCA_036003305.1 Thermoanaerobaculia bacterium | reverse complement strand
CTTCGTGACGGCGCTGCTCGCCGTCATCGTCTCGTCGGTCTTCCTCTACGAGCGCCGCGATACGTACCGGACGGAGAAGAAGAGCGTCGTCGTGGCGAACATCGGGACGATCGCCGGCGAACGGCCGGTGATCGTCGTGGCGATCCGCAATCTGCCGTACGACTGGATCGTGCAGCTCGCCGGCGAAGGCCCGCTGCCGTTCTTCGACGCGGCACGCCAGCGCGCCTACTTCGCGCGCCTCGAGCCGTTCGCCACTTCGAGCGACAAGGCGCTCTGGGCCTCGCTCGCGACCGGGAAGCTGCCATACCGGCACGGCGTGACCGGAAGCTACTCGTACGAGACGCCGCTCAACCGCGACGAGCCGTTTCTGCTCCTGCCCAGCGGGATCGGCTTCAACGTCTGGGGCCTCCTCCCGCCGGTCGAGAGGATCTCCGCGCCGCTCCCGTCCGGCAACGCGCTCCCGCTCTGGACGATGTTCGAGCGCGTTTCGTTCCGCGCCGCCGTCGTGAATTGGCCGAAGGCACAGAACGGCAGCGCGAGCGTGGTGGTGACCGATGCTTCGATCCGCACCGCGCCACGCGCAAACGTCACCCCCTTCACGCAAAAGTTCGCCGGGACCGGGAACGCCAGGACGCGTATCCTCCATGGCCTCGCCGCAGATATGGATGCGATCAGCGCGTTCCGGCGTGTCGCCGCCGACCGGACGATCGGCCTCGACGTCGTGGCGCTCGATGGATTCTCGGAAGCGCAGCGCGCGCTCCACATTTACGCGAACGACCTCCCGCCCCGCACTTCGATGAAAGGGGAAGCGCTCCGTGCCTATGTCGTCCAGCTCGACGCGCTGCTCTCGGCGATCGCGCGCGACTATCCGGATCACCTGCTGGTCGTCACGTCGCCCAGCGGCCCCGCCCCGCCGCCCCTGCCGGTGACGCCCTACGCGTTCGCCCGCGAGGAGTTCGGCGTCGGCGATCCCGGCGCCGATGACGGTTTCGTCGTCATCACCGGCCTCGGCACCACGCACCGCGACAACCCCGCTTCCGCGAAGGTTGAAGACATCGTGCCGACGACGCTGTTCGCCGCCGGCCTTCCGACCGGCCGCGACATGGACGGCTCGGTGCTCACCGCCGCATTCGACGACGCCTTCCTGCGGCAAAACTCGCTCTCGCTCATCGCCACGTACGAGGCGAAGCAGATCGTGGTGCGGCGCGGCGGCAGCGCGTAACGCGTTCATCGCTCCACCCACGCCTTTCCCGCCTTCGCGCCGCCGATGTAGCGAAGGACACGAACCTTGGCGCTGGTGCCGTAGACGCGCGCGCACCAGATCTCGCCGTTGCTGTCGGTGAGGTAGATCGTTCCCGGCGTCGCGGCGCCGAGCGGCGAGAAGGAACAGATCGCGGACGAGCCGAACTGCACCGGCGAGTCGGTGGGATTCAGTTTGGCGCCGTCGGGATCGACGATCGTCTTCGTCGGAACGGCGATGGAGGCGTAGCGGACGGTGTCGAGGACGCGCTTCGGCCGCGCGATCATCTTGTCGACGCCGCTGGTGATCTCCGCCGTCTTGATGCCGTTGCCGTTGCGGTCGTCGTACAGCGCGTACATCCACGCCGTGCCACTCTTGGTGAATCGGACGCCGACGTTGCGCCCCGATGCGATGGCGCGCATCCGCGCGCCGCGAAAGACGGACTGCAGCTCCTCGGCGGCCGCGCGGACGGCGGCATGCCGCTGCAGGTTGATCCAGCTCGGCAGCGCGATCGCGCTGAACATGCCGATGATGGCAATGACGGTGAGGAGCTCGGTGATGGTGTAACCGGAGTGGTTGTTTGGGGTGCGAGTAGGCACACGTTCTCCTTTCGGGTTGCGGGGTTGCGAGGGGATGCGCGCCGCGGTCATGCGGCGCGCATCCGGGTGGTGGGACGGCCTACTTCGAGGCCGTGGTGGTGGGCTTGCGCGGCTTGCGCGGGGAGGACACTTTGGCGCCGAGGGTCGTCTTGCCTTCGACGACGAGGTAGGAACTCAGCTTCTCGTACCGTTTCTGGCCGAAGCCTTTCACCTGCATCAGGTCCGTCGTCTTGTGGAACGGCCCGTGCGCGGTGCGGTAGTCGATGATCTGCTGCGCCGCCTTGGCGCCGACACGCGGCAGATACGAGAGCTGCGCCGTGTCGGCGGTGTTGATGTTGACCACACCCGGCACGTCGGCGAGGGCCGCCGTGGCGAGCGAGAGGATGAGGATTCCGAGAAGCAGGATTGCGGGGGACTTCCGCATGGGTCTTGTTCTCCTTTCAGTTGTTTCTGGTTGTGTTGTTGGTTGACTGGTGATGCGTTGTTTGGCTGATTACCCACACTTGAACTTCCTTCGATTTCTCTTGTTCACGCCTCGTCTCTCTTCGGCACCACCTCCTTTCGCCGGGACAT
>DASYSN010000402.1:0-17100 GCA_036003305.1 Thermoanaerobaculia bacterium | reverse complement strand
CGCGCGACACGCGGCTCGATCGCAGCGTGGCGATCAAAGTCCTGCCCGCGGAGTTCTCGAACAACGCGCAATTGCGGGTGCGCTTCGAGCGTGAAGCGAAGACGATCTCGCAGCTCAATCATCCGAACATCTGCACGCTCTTCGACGTCGGCGAGGGGTACCTCGTCATGGAGCTGCTCGAAGGGGAGTCGCTCGCGGATCGCGTGGAGCGCGGACCGCTTCCCATCCCCGAGGTCCTGCGCCTCGGCGCGCAGATCGCCGACGCCCTCGATCGCGCGCACCGCGCCGGCATCGTCCATCGCGATCTGAAGCCGGGCAACGTCTTCATCACACGTTCGGGTGCGAAGCTGCTCGACTTCGGGCTCGCCAAGTCGGACCCGCAGGCCGCCGCGTTCGACGCCGCGACGCAGCAGAAGCCGCTGACGCAGGAAGGGACGATCCTCGGCACGTTCCAGTACATGGCGCCCGAACAGCTCGAAGGGTTGGAAGCCGACGCGCGCACGGACATCTTCGCGTTTGGCGCGGTGCTGTACGAGATGGCGACCGGGAAGCGCGCGTTCGATGCGAGCTCGCGCACGAGCCTCATCGCGGCGATCGTCAGCGCGGAGCCGCCGCCGATCAGCGCCATCCAGCCGCTGACACCGCCGGCGCTCGAGCACGTCGTCAAGAAGTGTCTCTCGAAAGATCGCGACGCGCGATGGCAGAGCGCGCACGACATCGCCGAGGAGTTGCGCTGGATCAGCGAAGCCGGTTCGCAGGCGGGCGTCGCGTCGCCGCTCGTCGCCGCGCAACGCTTCCGGCAGCGGGTGCGGTGGATCGCCACGATCGTCGCCGTCGCCGCGATCGCCGCCGGTGCGGCGTGGTTCGCCGCGGCGCGAAAGACGCTGCGCGACGAACGTTCCGAGATCTACCGCCTAACGCTCCCGACGCCTCCCGGCTCGATCCTCGGCTACGCGGCGGGACGCATGGCGCTCTCGCCGGACGGACGGACGCTGACGTACGCCTCGTTCGGCCGCGACGGAAATGTGCTGATGGTGCGGAAGCTGAGCGAGACGTCGTGGCGGATCCTGAATGGCACCGTCGGGGCAAGCTCGCCGTTCTGGTCCGCCGACAGCAAACAGATCGGCTACTTCGCCCGCGGCTCGATTTGGAAGATCGCGGCCGACGGTGCCTCGGCACCCGAGGAGATCGCGAAGACTTTCGCGGCCACCCCGTTGGTACCGATCGCGTCGTGGAATCCTGACGGCACGATCCTCTTCAGTATCGGCGTCGGCCTCTACCGCGTCAGCGGCGCCGGCGGAGAGCCGGTCGAGATCCTTCCGTTCGGGAAGAAGATGCCCATTACCAGCGTGCTCTGGCTGCCCGACGGCCGCCACTTCATCTGCGGCGTCTTGTCGGGGAAGGTCATCGACCAATACGTCGCGTCGCTCGACGCGAAAGAACCGCCCGCAAAACTCACCTCGGGCGACACCGCCGGCACCATCGCCGGCGACTATCTTTTGTTCGCCAACGATTCGACTCTTTACGCGCAACCGTTCAACACCCGGAAGCTGAAGTTGGAGGGCGAGCGGCGTGCAATCGCGAAGATCCAGATGTTCGAGAACGAGGCGGCGTACTTCACTGCCGCCGGCGACACGCTGGTCTACCTCCCGCTCGGGAGCGAAGTGCGGACGCAGTTGCAGCGCGTCGATCGCAGCGGGAAGCAGCTGGCGATGTTCGGTTACGCATTTTTCTTCTCGCCGCGGATCTCGCACGATGGCAAACGCATCGCCGTCGACTCCAGCGCCACGACCGGTCCGGGAGACATCTGGATGATCGACACGGCGACGAACGCCGGCACCCGCCTGACGTTCGATCCCGCCAACGAGTCGGCGCCCATCTGGGGACCGACGGACAGCGATCTCATTTACTTCAGGAACGCGCCGGAGAAAGCGATTCTGATGCGGAAGCAGATCGCCGGCGGACAACCGTCGATCGCGCTGAAGATCGAGCACGAGACGTTCAGCGGCGACTGGTCCCGCGACGGAAAATGGTATGCGGCGCAGACCACTCCCACCCTCGGCGCGGCCGTGGACGCCATTTACGTCTTTGCCCTGCCGGAGTGGAAGAAGGTCGCGCAGATCGCCGGCGTGGCGCCGCGTTTTTCGCCCGACGCGCGTTTCATCGCGTACGCGGTGCAGGAGAACTCGCGCGCGTCCGAGGTATATGTGGAGCCGTTCCCGCCGAACGGCAGCAAATGGCAGGTGTCGGTGGACGGCGGCGCGATGCCGGTGTGGCGGCCGGACGGGAAGGCGCTCTTCTTCGTCGACAGCGCCGGAAAACTCGCCGAGTCGGCGATCTCGATCGGCGCGGACGGCAGCTTCTCCGCACAGCCGCCGCAACCACTCTTCAGCGTCGGGCTTCGTGAAGGTGTCCAGGAGTGGCAGCAGTACGACGTCTTCCCTGACGGTACGTTCCTCCTCAACCGCATCCCCGACGACGCGACCACGCCGATGACGGTGGTGCTGCATTGGAAGGAAGCGCTGCGGGAGTAGGTGGGATCGCTTTGCGCGAGTGCACGCCCCTCACCCGGCCCTTCGGGCCCCTCTCCCGCGGGGAGAGGGAGTAGAAACAAATGAACGAAACCAAGCGCGCACATCTGCCGGCGGTACTGCCGGTGCCGGCGATCGTGGGGGCGATCGTCAGCGTGCAGGGTGGGGCGGCGCTGGCGAAGGGGTTGTTTCCGGCGCTGGGAGCGACGGGGACGGTGGGGCTGCGCGTTGGAATCTCGGCGGTGATCCTGCTCGCGGCGTTCCGGCCGCGTTTGCGCGGGGCGTCGGCGGCGCAGTGGCGGGTGCTGGTTCCGTACGGGTTAGTGCTGGGCGTGATGAACGTCGTGTTCTACCTGGCGCTCTCGCGGATCCCGCTCGGCCTCGCGGTGACGGTGGAGTTCATCGGGCCGCTCGGCGTGGCGGTGTTCGGATCGCGGCGCGCTACGGACATCGCGTGGGTGGTGCTCGCGGCGGCGGGCATCGCGCTGATCGCACCTTGGGCGGGCGGCGGAGCGGACGCGCTGGGTGTGCTGCTGGCACTGGCCGCGGGGGCGTGCTGGGCCGCGTACATCCTGATCGGCGGCCGGGTGTCGCGGATGATCCCCGGCGGCGCCGCGGTCGCGATCGGGATGCTGATCGCCACCGTCGTGGCAGTCCCCATCGCCGTGACGACGGGCGGCTTCTCGCGGCTGACCCCGCGGCTGTTCGCGGCGGGGATCGGCGTGGCGCTGCTGTCGAGCGCGATCCCCTACACGCTCGAGATGATCGCGCTCAAGGAGCTTCCCGCGCGCACGTTCGGCATCCTGATGAGCCTCGAGCCGGCGGTGGCGGCGCTCGCAGGGCTGCTCTTCCTCCACGAAATTCTGTCGCCGCGGCAGTGGCTGGCCGTGGCGCTCGTCATCGCCGCGAGCACGGGATCGACGCTGACCTCGCGGCGGCGGATCGCAGACGCGCACTTCCTCGATTGAGCGGTTGAAACGTTTGCCCGAGGTTCGTCACTACCTCTAGCCGGCAAACGAGTCTCTCCATCAACCGCTACTCAGGAGGAAGTGTTCATGTCCAGCGACAAAACCAAACGTGCACTACCGAAAGAGCGGCAGCATTTTTTGCTGCTGCTGCTCTCCAACCCGAACTACTTCGGCAATGATCCGAAGAGCCCATTCAAGAGCGGCGTCTCCAAGGCGTTCTCGAACGACACGAGGTACGAGCACATCCGCTGCGTCGGCTTCAATCCGCAGTTCGAGTACGTCGAGGCCGTGGTCGACATCAAGCAGGACACCGGCTACAGCGGCGGCATTTGCGCCACCGGCAGCTATGAGTACGTCCGTTTCTACGCCGACTACACGAATACGAACACGTGGACGGACCTCGGTTTCGCCTCGGTGCGCGTGCACGACATCCCGGGCGCCAAGCCGCTCAGCTACACGCTGCGCGTGCCGGTCATCGACCCGCCGCGCCATTACTGCACGAACGCCAATCTGGTGAAGATCCGTGCGATTCTGTCGTGGAGCGTGCCGCCGCCACCGGACACGCCGGACTATCCGCCGGTGTGGGGCCAGCACGTCGACGTCAACGTCCAGATCCGGCCGTCGTATCGCCGTCCGTGGCGCGACTTCATCGGTATCGTCGATCAGAAGATCGAGCCCGGCATCAAGTCCTTCCTGTCGTCGGTCGATCTCGAAACCGAGCTGAAGATGACGCCGAAGAAGCTCGACGTGATCGAGAAACAGAAGCTCTATTCGACGACGAACGTGCCGCCGCACCGCTTCGCATTCGAGGAGCTGACCGGCGCCGCGGCGAAGCCGCTGCTGTTCGCGGCGCAGTCGTCGGTCTCGTTGTCCGACAAGCTGGAGCTGTCGCCCGGCGCGCTCGACGAGCTCCTCGAGGTCATCCATGCTCCGACGCACGACGCGACGCAATACGAAGAGGTGACGTGCGTCGGCTACCGGCCCGAGGATGACGCGGTCGGAGCGGTGGTGACGATCAAACAGTCGAGCGGCTACTCCGGCTCGCTCTGTTCGACCGGCTCGCCGGAGTACGTCGCATTCTGGGCGGACGTTAGCGGATGGCAGTTCCTCGGCTTGACGGCGGTGCAGGTGCACGACCTGACGTCGGTACCCGATGGCGGCGTGCAGTACGCGGTCAATCTGCCGGTCGATACGACGGCGTGGCGGCAGATCTGCGCCAGCGGCGCGAAGGTCGTGAAGCTGCGCGCGGTGTTGTCGTGGACGACACCGCCCTCCTCGACGGATCCGGACGCGACGCCGTTCTGGGGCAACAAGTTCGACACCCACGTCCAGCTGCGTCCGGGCGATCCGGCCGCGACGGGAATCCCGCAGCTTCTCAACATCAGCGGCTACTCCGTCTCGTCGGATCCGAGCACGAACGAGATCGATCCCGCGACCGGTCTCACGCGCGCGGGCGATGCGCCGTTCGGCGGCGTTCTCGCCATTCGCGGCGTGCTGCCCGGCTTCAAGTCGTACGACCGCTATTACCGAATCGACGTCAAGCGCGCTTCGGCTCCCGATTCGTCGTACACGTCGCTCATGAATCCGGTCACGCTGCGGATCTTCCAGGAGAACGGCTCGTCGGTCATCGACTGCAGCCCCGATCCCGGCCTGCAGTTCGAGTGCTTTCCCGTCGTGACGCCGGCCGACCTTGGCGATGGCCTCGGCGCGGTTTGGTACAAGTATCTGAACTACGAGAGCGGCGGTGTGATCAGCCACATCGAGGACAACACGCTCGGCTACTGGCTCACGACACCGGGCGAGGAAGGGTTGTGGAACATCCGCGTCACGTTCCGCGACGGTCTGGCCGAAACGGCGCCGAGCGCGGTGACTGTGTGTCTCGACAACACGCCGCCGGTCGTCAACGCGTCGTGGAGCGCCGCCGTCGAGGCGACGTGCAACAAGACCACGCCGGGTACCACGGTGGTCGGCTCGTACACCGTCAGCGACGCGCCGGGAACGCCATTTGGCGCGCCGCATCTGTCGGCCATCCGGATCAGCGTCATACCGGCACTGGCCGGCGCGGTCGTCGGTTTCGGAACGACGGTCAGCGGATCGCCATCCGTCACGCGCGCGTATCCCGTGCTGCCGACCAGCGGCGAGACCGGAGACTTCGCGATGCGCGCCACGACCGTGTGCGGCTACGCCGTTCGGTTCGAGGCGTGGGACCGGACGGTGGTCGGCTACTTCAGCGGTCCGAACTTCGGTACCACGAATTTCTCCGCCCACGAGGATGACCTCGGGATTTGCGTGGAGCAATGATGATCGGGGCGCTGCTCATTGGAGCGCTCGGTTGCTGGCGGGTGACGCACCTGCTGAATGCCGAGGACGGGCCGGGGAACATCCTGGCCCGTTTTCGGCGACTCGCCGGCGCCGGATTCTTTGGGCAGTTGCTCGATTGTTTCTACTGTCTCAGTTTGTGGGTCGCGGCGCCGTTCGCGGCGCTCTTTGCAACCGGATGGCGCGACGGAGTGCTGCTCTGGCTGAGCATCTCCGCCGCCGCCATCCTGCTGGAGCGGGCGACGACCCGCGGCCCCATCGTTCCGTTGTACGAGGAGGAGATCGATCATGAGCTGCTGCGGGAAAGCACGAACGGCCGTGAGCGGAGCACCGACCGGAACGCCGAGCGTTAGCCGCCGGCCCATTACGCCGGGCGGGATCAATATGAAGGTCCGATTCCAATACACCGGCGAGACGTCGATGACGGTCGTCGGCCCGGTGACGGGACAGCGGTATATCTTCACCGCCCCCGGCGCACAGGTGCGCGTCGATCCGCGCGACCGGTCGTATCTGCTGGGGATCCCGAAATTGCGTCAGGTGTGACGACCGGCGCTCGTCGTATTACGAGCCCGTGTACACCGCAAACGGCGCCCAGTAGAAAGGCTTGCGGTAGATCGTCTTCGAGTGCAGGAGTTGGAGCTTTGCGATCCTGAGGGCGTCGACGGGATCGTGACCGGCCTCGATCGCGGAGTACATCGAGTCCATGAGGTTGGAGGTGGCGCGGTCGTTCGCCTCCCAAAGGGACGCGATCACTTCGTGCGAGCCGGCGCGGAGAAACGCCCACGCGAGACCGACCAGCCCTTCGCCGTGATAGGTGCGGCGGCCGGCGCCATGGCAGCTCGAGATCGTCACGAGCTGCGCTTTGATCTTATGAGCGACGACGTCCCTTGCGTAGAGTTTGTAACCTTCGCCGTCGCTGGCGAGGACGACGGCGGAGTCGAGCGGCCGTTGGCGTACGGCGACGGCGTGCGCGACGAAGTGCACGAAGGCATACGACTCCGGCACGCTGCTGAAGTACGCGTGCGGCGTGGCGCGCGCGCCGGAGAGCATCGTGGTGCGATCGAAGTGTTTCTTCACGCGCTGCATCTCTTCTCCGGCGTACTGGAGCGGAGGAAACGCACGATCCGCCGGTGCGGCGTCGCCGATGAGGAGCAGCCGCCCTCTCTTGCGGCCATCGTGCGCTCGCGAAAGCAACTGCACCGAGGGGGCGGTCTCGATCGTAACGTCTTCGATCCAGTAACGATGAGTGGCGGGGACGACGAGCGTCTCGAAGTTGAAGGGCAACAGCCGCCCGTCGGCGATGATCGCCAGGCGCCGAACGCCTTGAAGCGCGGCGGCCGCCGGCGCGACGAGCATGCGATAGAGATCTTCGCCGCGCGCCCCGTTTGCTTCCAGCCCGCCGCGTGCGGTCGCGAAGGTTTCCTGGTAGCGATCGACCGCCGATTCGATGGTTGCCGCGGGAGGGAGGTCGAAGAGCTTGACCTCCGCCGGCGTGATCACCCAGAGGAAGGAACGAGCCTGTCCGAGGTGGTAGGAGAGGGCGACGACATTCGCTTCGCGCGCGGCCGTCCGCGGGTCGAACTTTTCCTCGTGGTCGAGCTGCAATCCTTCCGTGAGCGTGCGGGCGCGATTCAGCTCGGCGAAGCGCAGGGCGTCGTTGGGGCGTTTCTGCCGGACGAGGAAGTCGATGTAGTCGTCATAGAGCGGCGTGGCGAGGTCGGGGACGGAGAATCTCAACTCGGTCTGCCGGACGTCCTGCCGCGCTTGGTCGACCGTCTCCACCGCGGCGCGGTAGTGACGGTCGGCCGCCTCCGGTTTGTTGTCGGCCGCGCACACCTCCGCGAGCCGGTACTCCGCCTCCCAGCGGACCGACTTCGACTTCGCCTCCGCCAGTACGCGGTCGAGAATTGCCGTGGCGTCGTCGAGTTTGTTCTCGGCGAGGTCGATGCGCGCCTCGAGGATCAGCGAGCGCTGCACCGCCAGCGCAGGCTCGGTGCCCTCCTCCTTCTCGTTGAAGTGGAGCGCTTTGGCATTTTCGGCCCGGGCGGCGGGAAGGTGGCCCTCGAGCAACTCGATTTCCGCGATGCTTCGCTCCGTGTTCCCCTTTTCGCTGCTGCTCAGCTTTTCCGCGAGGTCGTTTGCCTGGACGAACTCCGTGCGAGCGGCTTTGAGATCGCCGCGCGACATTTCGGTCGCGCCGAGGTTGAGGAGGTACACGAGCCGGTTTTCGTCGGCATGCATCCTCGTCGCGGACGCGATGGCAGCCCGAAGATGCTCTTCAGCGCTGTCGCGATCGCCGAGCTCGTTGAGGTACCAGCCGAGATTCCCTTCGGTCTTCTGCAGGACTGAGTCGTCGTGGAGAGCGATGGCGAGTTGCTGCGTCTTCTCGCCGTAGTCGATCGCCTCGTCGTAGCGCTCGGACATCGCGGCGATGTTTCCGAGCGTGCCGAGAATCTTGGTCTGTGTCTTGACGTCGCCGGTTCGCCTTGCGGCGCGCAGCGCCTCGTTGGCGGCGCGCTTCCGCGCGGCCGGGGGAAACATCATCATGTTCGCGCGAACAAGCAGCACTTGCGGCAGCCGGTCGGGATGCGCCTGCGCCGCCAGTTTCTGCGCTTCATCGAGGTCGCGCCTGGCCTCGTCGAATCGATCGAGTTTGCTTTCGGCGATGGCGAGTATCCAGAGGCGGTCGACCGCGATGTCGCTGCGACGGAGCGACGGCGGCAGCTCCGGCGCGGCGGTCTCGTATACCTTCTTGAAGGCGCCCTGCCGGATGAGGTCCTGCGCGCCGAGTATGCGGATGCGGGCGTCCTGATAGGCGCGATCCGCGTCCGGCGGTGCTGCTGCCATCGTCAACAGCAGCAGCACCGCGAGCAGACTATGGCCAATATTCGACACCGTTCGTCTCGCCACCCGCGACCTCGAGGGAGCCCGCAATCGGGCTTCCGAGCGCAAACCGGAGCATGCTGATGCGCCGATACCCCGGCTTCATGATCACCTGGGCGACGTAAATTCTACCGAATTCCGGAATGTGGATGACGAAGTCCTTCGTGTCTCCGACCTTCGTGGCGAGCGAACAGGAGAGAACCTGCTTGCGCTCGTCGTGATACTCGACCTCCTGGCCGCGGAGCTTCTGGAACGAGTCGGAGAAGCCCTCATACGTCGGGCTCCTGGTGAACGGTGTCTCGTCGAGCTCGACGTTCATCGGTCGTCCGCCGACGACGAGGTTGCGGATCATGCTTCCCGCGAATGTGATCCGGCTCTCGGGATCGCCGGGATGGTGCTCCGAGGTGACGCGCGCGACGACCAGGTCGGCGTGCACCATGTTGGCGATGTTGAGGTTCCTCACGGTCACCGTCGACAACGTGTTGTAGACGCGGTCGTCGTCCTTGTGATGCACGTTTCCGGTCGCGTAGGCAGAGGCCTCGTCGAAGGAGATGAGCCCCTTCCAGTTGTAGTCCCGGACCGTCGAATAGCTCTCTCCGCCGGTGATGGAGAGCGATGCCGTGGCGAGTGACGGGATGATTTCGCAGCAAGGCCTCGTCATCGATGCGGAGAGGCCGACACCCTGGGCGTGGTAGGCAAACGTCATTGTTTTGGAACCTCGTTTTGCTGAAGACATAGCTCCTCCTTTGCGTGTCATTACGCTCTCTCTTGCAGACCCGAATTTGGTTTTGCTAGCGGACCACGAACGAACGAACCGTCACCGGCGCGCCTGCTGCCGGTTCGGCGTGAACCCTGACTGAATACTTCCCGGGCGGCAACGAGCCGCCGGGGAACTGGAGATGCTGGGTATTGCTCGCCGCTTCGGCGGGAACGCTGTCGTGGGCGTGCACGCGGCCCGCGGCATCGACGACTTCGACTACGTAGCGGCGCGCGTCCGGCTGCGGCGGAATGTCGAGCTCGATCGTGAACGGCGCCGAGCCGGCTGCGATGACGATCGGCTCCTCACTTCCGCGCGAGCCCGCCAGGAGCAACGAGTACGAGCCTCCGAGGTGGGGGGAGCGGGCAATCGCGAGCTGCTGTCGCAGGCCGACGTTCTGCACGATCGGGACGACGCTGACTGCGGCGGCGACCGCGGCTGCCGTAAGCCACTGCCGCGCGGCGCCCATACGCGGTTGCCGGGTGCGGTTCGACTTCTGAGTGCGAATGGTGGCGCCGATCTGCGCGCCGTGGCGGACTTCGCTCGCGCACACTGCGCAGTCGAAGAAGTGTTCTTCGAAGGCGTCGCGATCCTCGGGCGTCATCTCGCCCAGGAGGTAGCGCTCGGCGGCCATGGTTTCGGTTGCTTCGACGTGTTCCATCAGATGTCTCAGTGGTGTAGTGACGGTTTACCCGTTTTCGTATCAAGCGGGTCGAGCCGCCCGACCTCGCGCCGGCCGAGGAACCTCGTACGGAACTTCTCCTTGGCGCGATGGAGAAGGACACGAAGGTAGTCGCGGTCGACGCCGTACTCGCTGCAGATCTCGTTCTTGTCGCGCTCCTCGAGAAAGACCGCCCGCAGCAATTGGGCGTCTTTCGGCTCCATTTCGTCGAGGACGCGCCGGACCTGGATGGCTGCCTCGCCGTCCAGGAGCGCCTCCTCGACGCTCATGATGTCGGCGGGGACGTTGTCGTGCTGGACGCCGAGCGGTTCGGCGCGGCCCTTGTCGCGGTAGGACTCGAGAAGGACGTTGTTGCAAACGGAGTTCACGAACGAACCGAGTTTGCGTCCGTCGCGGATTCCGTCGGGAGACCGGAGGGTGCGGAAGACGCGCACGAACACTTCCTGCCGGAGGTCCTCGATCTCCTCCATGGAAGAAAGCCGCGACCGCAACTTGATGAGCAGTAGCTCGCTGAAATAGCGGCGAAAGTGCTCCTCCGTCCAACGATCGCCCTCGATGAGGCGCCGGACGTAGTCGTCGTCGAACGCATAGAGGTCCACGGTACGAAAAGGTTACTTCAATAGGGAGTGACGCAGGAAGGCAAACACGGACTGGTAGCGGGGCTTTGCGCGGCGCCGCGCCGGCGAGGGCGCCGGCGCCACACAGAGGCGGCGCCGGCGCACAGAGGCGGTGTTAGTCGAGGTCGACTACGGTGACGGTTGGGTGGCCGCCGGGTTTCTTGTCCCACTCGTCGCGGGTCATCGGCTTGATCGGGTCGAGCTTCTTTGCGGCGAGGGTTTTGTTCGCGGCGGGGAGCTCTTTGTTGGCGATGGCGTCCCAGGCGGATGACTTCTTGCCGATCTCTTTTTCGATCAGCGTGGCTTCGTGGAGCTGGGGGTCGGTGGGGCGGCCGTCGTAGATGTTGACCGCGCCGTAGAGCGCGCCGAGGCGCTCGCGGATCTCTTCTTCGCCGGAGAGCCAGCCGCCTTCGCCGGTGGCGACGAGGGTCTTGTAGAGCGCGTCGGATTTCGCGGCGAGATCGTTCAGCGTCTTCTGATCGCCACCGGTCAGTTTCGCGGCGCGCGCCTGCGCCTGGTCGCGCACGTTCATCACGCGCTCGGTCAGGAAGGCGAAGTCCTCGGTCATGTCGAACAGGTGCCGCGCGGTCTTCTGCTGCAGCTCGCGATCGGCGGCCGGGTAGTTCGTGCGCACGTCGGGCACGACCTCGACCTGCGAGGGGTAGGTATCGTTGCCTTTGATCAGCTTGACGGTGTACTTGCCTGCCGGAAGCCGGGGGCCGAAAAGGCTTCCCTGCGACATGACGATGGAGTTGCCGCCCGGCATGCGGGGTCCCGGTCCGCGAAGCGGCATCTCGACGCGGTTGATGCCTTTGCGCTTGCCCGCGGGGAGCGTCGCCACGAGTTTGTTGTTCGCGTCGTAGACCTCGACGCGCGACTCGCCGACGATGTGGCGCTTCTTGAGGTAGTACGAGATCGACGCCGCCTCCGGCACGCCGCCTTCCTGGAAGTCGGTGTCGCCGTCGAAGCGCTGCTCGCCGGTCTCGATCACGAGCTGCGCGGGCCGCGTCGGCAGCATCACGACATCCTTCTGCAGGGCGTCGGTCGTCAGGGCTCGCAGCGGCGTGAGGTCGTCGATGATCCAGATGCCGCGGCCGTGCGTGGCGAGGATCAGATCGTTGTCGCGCGGATGGATGGTCATGTCGTCGACGGCCACCGGCGGGAGTTTCTCCTTGAATTGCGCCCATGTCGCGCCGCCGTCGATGGAGGCGAAGAGGCCCGATTCCGTTCCGGCGAAGAGGAGGTTCGGATTGACGAGGTCCTCGCGTACGACCTGTGCGAAGCCCTTCACGTCGTCGGTCGCCAGCGGCTTCCATGTCTTGCCGCTGTCGGTGGTCTTGTAGATGTAGGTCTTCATGTCGCCGCGGCGATGGCCGTCGAACGTGGCGTAGGCGACGTTGTCATCGAAATGGCCGGCCTCGACGCCCGAGACCCACGTCCGCTTCGGCACGCCGGGGACGTTGGCGATGACGTTCGTCCACGTCTTGCCGCCGTCGCGGGTGACCTGCAGGTTGCCGTCGTCGGTACCGACCCAGATGACGTTCGGGTTCTTTACCGACTCGTTGATGGTGATGATGGTCGTGTAGTTCTCGGCCGAGGAGTTGTCGCGGGAGAGGCCGCCGGACTCGAGCTGCTTCTGCGCCGACTGATCGTTGGTCGTCAGGTCGGGCGAGATGCGCACCCATGAGTCGCCGCGGTCGTTCGAGCGGTAGAGGTACTGCGCGCCGAGGTAGATGGTGCCCTTCTGCGTCGGCGAGGCGACGATGGGGGTGTTCCAGTTGAAGCGGAGCTTTCCCTCGCCTTCGGCGGCATACGGCATCAGCTCGCGGTTCTCGCCGGTGGAGCGGCGGACGCGTACGACGTGGCCGCCCTGCGACTCGAGGAAGATGTAGTCGGAGTCGCTCGGATCGGGGATGACGGCGAATCCGTCGCCACCGCCGAGGTTGCGCCAGTTGCGGTTGGCGACGCCCTCGCTCGTGCGCGACGGCGCCATCCACGAGCCGTTGTCCTGCAGGCCGCCGTAGACGTTGTACGGCTGATCCATGTCCCAGGCGACGTGGTAGAACTGCGAGACCGGCAGCACGTTGACGTGGCGGAAGTGCACGGCGCGGTCGCGCGACTCGTACAGGCCGCCGTCGGTGCCGAGGAACATCTGCGCGGGATCCTTCGGGTTGATCCAGAGCGCGTGGTGGTCGCTGTGCACGCTCGAGCCGTTGATGATGTTCGCGCCGGCGAAGCTGGTGCCGCCGTCGACCGAGTAGCTGAGCGAGAGGCCGGGCTTGTAGACGCGGTTGTAGTCGCTCGGATCGACAACGATGCGCGCGAAGTAGAACGGACGCACGGTCACGTTGAACGAGTCGTTGACCTCGCGCCAGTGCTCGCCGAGGTCGTCGCTGCGGTAGAGCGCCGTCTTTTTCGCCTCGATGAGCGCGTAGACGACGCTCGGGCGCGACGGCGCCTGCGCCACGGCGATGCGTCCGAGGTTGCCGCCCGGAATGCCGTTCGCGGCGGACGTGAACTTCGTCCAGTGCTCGCCGCCGTCGGTCGATTTGTAGAAGCCGGAGCCGGGGCCGCCGGAGTTGAAGAAGTCCGGCTGGCGGCGGAACTGCCACATGCCGGCGAAGAGGACGTTCGGCATCTGCGGGTCGAGCGAGATGTCGGAGCAACCGGTATTGGCGTCGACGTAGAGGATCTTCTTCCACGTCTTGCCGCCGTCGGTCGTCTTGAACACACCGCGTTCTTCGTTGCTGTCCCAGGCATGACCGGTCGCGCAGACGTAGACGGTGCTGGTTGCCTTTGGGTCGATGGCGATTCGGGCGATGTGCTCGGTGTCGGCGAGCCCGGTGCTCGTCCAACTCGCGCCGCCGTCGGTCGTTTTGTAGACGCCGGTGCCGACGGAGACGCTGTTGCGCATCCACGACTCGCCGGTCCCGACCCAGACGGTCTCTTTGTTGGAGGGATCGATGGCGATGGCGCCGATCGACTGCGTGTGCTCGTCGAAGACCGGCTTGAACGAGAAGCCGCCGTCGGTCGACTTCCAGACGCCGCCGCTCGCCGCGCCGACGTAGAGCGTGAGGGGCGAGTCGCCGGTGCCGTCAATGGCCGCGATCCGGCCGCCCATCGCCGCCGGCCCGATCGACCGCGCCCGCAGCCCGCCGAGGGTCGCGGAATCGATCTTTGCGGCGTCGTCGGCGAGGAGCGGGAGTGCGAGGAGGAGGATGCCGAGCTTGAGAAAACGCATCACTGTTTCTTCGCCGGGGCCTCATCCGCCTTCGGCGCGGCGGGCATGGCAAAGCTCGCGGCGTCGATGGTGGGATTCACTTCGATCTTGCTGATGGTGAACGTCTGCGCGCCTTCGCGGCCTTTGATGTGGTTCTCGATCTGGGTGGGGAACATGACGCCGTCGACTTCCTTGTAGTTGCCGATGACCGTCTCGGTCTCGGACTCCTGTCCCTGGATCTTGCGCTTCCCTTCGGACTTGATTTCGAGGTAGTTGTCGGCGTCGAGGTAGACGGTCTGCTCGTTGCCGTTCTTCAGCGTGAGTTTCAGCTTGTACGCGGGCGTGCCTTCGACGTCGACCTTGCCGAGCGACTCGACCTTGTTGCCTTTGGCCTTGTAGTCGACCATCGGGCCATCGAAGTCGGCTTCTTCCTTGATGTCATCGAGCTGGTCGCCGGCCAGCTTCTCCGGGTCCTTCTTGCCCATGAACGGCATCACGGCCCAGCCGGTCGTCCCGTCGTAGACCTGCATGCCGGTCATGCCCTGGACGGTGAACTCCATGCGCACCTTCTCGGGGCGGACCTTCGAGATGGTGAAGGGCGCTTCGATCGGGCCCATCTTCAGGCTGCCGGTCATGCGGACCGACTTCATGGCCTTCATCTTCTCGCCGCCATGGGCCTTGATGTTCTTTTCAATGAGCTCATCGGCGGTCTGCGCAAAGAGGGGTGTGGCGAGCAGCGCCATGGCGCTAAGCGCCAGGACGAGTTTCTTCATCATGAGGTTTTCTCCTGTCCGTTTTGGGTACCGATTGGTGACGATGATTGTGACATACGGGCAACCTGGGGACGGGTTTCTCGTAACCTCACGCCATGAGCCGGTGGGTTGGAGTTCTCGCCGCGATCGCGTTCGTGTTCCACGAGGCGACCGCGAAGCTGTACGGGTTCTTCATCGACGAGATCTACTTCCTCGCTTGCGAGCAGCATCTGGCGTGGGGGTATGTCGACATGCCGCCGCTCACTGCTTTTCAGGCGTGGCTGACGCGGCACCTGTTCGGCGACTCGGCGTATTCGATCAGGCTGTTTCCGTCATTGGCAGCGGCAGGCATCGTGCTGCTGGCGGGAGCGATCGCGCGGGAGCTCGGCGGCGGGAAGTTCGCGCAACTGCTCGCGGCGATCGCGGCGCTCCTCGCGCCCGGGTTCCTCGCGACTTGCAGCTACCTGAACATGAATTCGATCGAGCCGCTGATCTGGGGCGGCGCGGCGCTGGTCGTCATCCGGATCATCAATACCGGCAATACGCGGCTCTGGCTGTGGTTCGGCCTCCTGAGCGGGATCGGGCTGCTGAACAAGCACACCATGCTGGTATTTGGCTTCGCGATCGTGGCCTCGCTACTCATGACGAGCAACCGGCGGCTGATGTTCAACCGGTGGTTCGTGCTCGCCGGCGTCATCGCGTTCGCGATCTTCGTTCCGAATCTTCTTTGGGAGATCCAGCACGGGTTCCCGCACATCGAGATGCTGCGGAACATCAAGCGGAACGGACGCGACGTGCAGATGAATCCGATCGTGTTCCTGGCCTGGGATGCCCTGCTGACGAATCCGATGGCGGCGCCGGTGTGGATCGTGGGGTTGTTCTCGTTGCTGATCGGCTCACTGAAGCGCTACCGCGTCATCGGGCTGACGTGGATCGTTTCGCTCGCGGTGCTGCTGGTCGCGGAAGGGAAGTTCTATTACCTGCTGCCGGCGTTCGTGATGCTGATCGGCGCGGGCGGTGTGGCGGTCGAGCGCGCGACGGACTCGCGGACCTGGATGCGCGGGGCCTATGTCCCCGCGATCGTCGTCGTCGGATTGCTCATCGCGCCGATCGCGGTTCCCGTCCTTCCGCCCGCCGCCTACTTCCGCTACACGGAGCTGACGCACATCCAGCAGCCGAAGTTCGAGCACCGCCGCACGACGTCGATGCCGCAGTTCTTCGCCGACCGCTTCGGCTGGCCGGAGATGACGGCGACCGTCGCGCGCGCGTATTTCAGCCTTCCGCCTGACGTTCGGGCGAAGACAGCGATCTTCGGCAACGACTACGGGCAGTCCGGCGCGATCGATTTCTATGGCCCGCAATACGGGCTACCGAAGTCGATCGGCAATCACCTCGCCAACTGGTACTGGGGACCTCGCCAGTACACCGGCGACTCGCTCCTCGTCCTCGGCGACAACCGGGAAACGCTCGAACGCGAGTTCGAGTTCGTGAAGCCGATGGCTGAGATCGGCCATCCGTACGCGATGGCGCAGGAGCACTTCACGCTGTTCTGGGTGCAGAAGCCGCGCGGATTCACGCTGCAGTCGGCGTGGCCGAAGCTCAAGCACTTCAATTGAGAAGGCTAGCGCTGCGTGATCGTGACGTCGCCGTCGTCCGAACGCGTGGCGTTGGAGATGTTGCGCGTGCGGATGAGCATCGCGGCTTCGAAGGGCGGCGCGTACGTCATGTCGGTGGCGATGTACTCGAGCGGCGCGGTGGTGCCGACGTCGACGTCCATCGACGAGCCGCGCAGCATGATGCGCGTCCAGCCGGGGGCGATGAAGGTGTGGAAACGCTTCGGGCGCGGCGGCGGAACGATGCCATTGACGCGAAGCGACGGGAGCTTGCCTTTGATCGCAAGGACGACGCGGTCGGCGTTGCGCTGGGACCGGACGTGGATGATCGATCCTTCGCGCGTGACGACGACCGGGGGGATGTTCGCGAGCTTCGGCGCGGGGGCGAGGAGCGGGTGGGAGGGGAACATCGACCACGGCGCCAGGTCGTTCTTCGCCCGGACGAATTTCGCGGAGGCCGCGAGCGAGTCGTTCATCCCGGTCGCGAGCCAGTGCGGTGTGCCGTCGTCGAAGTAGTCGACGTTGATGCGCTGCGGCTGGGCGGCGGTGTAGGCGGGGAGAAGCCGGCCGATGACGGCGAGGACAATGACGACGGCGGCTCCGACCGCAATCGGTTTCAAGTTGATGCGGCTCCAGCGGGGCACTGTCGAACCGAGGAGTGCCGCGGCGACCGCCACGACCACGAGTCCGTTGCCACCGAGCGCGGCGTAGATCACGAGGGCGAGTGGCGCCCAGAGGAGGGCGGCGACGATCGGTGC
>DASYSN010000401.1:0-6803 GCA_036003305.1 Thermoanaerobaculia bacterium | reverse complement strand
GGCCGCCGTGTAGTTCGCGGTCGGCGGCGGCGAGATGCCCTGCGCATCGCCCCACGAATTCGAGTGGACCCGCGCCCCCTGCTTGTACGCCTGCTCGAGCAGCGGCGTCATCGTGACCGGACAGCCGATGCCCGGCCGCGACGTGCAGCGGTCGAGCGGAGAGAGCCCGGCGTCCTGCACGATCAGCTTCGACGAGAGCGCGATCGCGTCGCCGTACTCGTGCGAGCCGTACGGCGCCAGATCGCCGACCGCGCTCGCGGCGGCGTGCGTCCCGTGACCCTGATTGTCGAACGCATTCAGCCCACTCGCCGGATCGTCGCAGTACGCGGCGCCTGGGAACTGATCGCACGAGTAGACGAAGTCGTACGCGACAATTTTTCGACGACTCAGGTCGACGTTCGCCCAATCGAGGCCGCCGGCCGGCGTCCCGGTGTTGATCGGCGGCAGCGAGCCGCCGGCTTCCGAGAAATAGCAGCTCGAATAGTCGACGCCGGTATCGAGGAGCGCCAGGATCTGCCCCTCTCCGTGGATTCCGTGGTCGTACAGCGGCGTGCCGCCGAACTGCGCGCCCGACTGCAGCGAGCGGTACGAGATTTCGTTGGCGGAGACGGCGAAAGCGCCCGTCAGGGTGGCGAGGACGACGGCAAATAACTTGCGCATCGCGACTGGAGAACGCGTTTCTAGTGCACGAATTTCCGGCGGTTCCTAATGTAGTCCGCCAGGATGTATTCGCCGAGCCGGTCGGGCGACGAATAGAAGGCGCGGCCTCGGTTGATCTTCGAGAGCTGCTCGACGAAGTTCACCAGCATCGAGTCGGTCGCCAGCATGAACGTCGTGATCGGGATATTCGCGCGCCGGCAGCGGTCGGCCTCCTCGAGCGTCCGGTTCACGATCTTCATGTCGAGGCCGAACGAGTTCGTGTAGAGCTGCCCGTTCTCGGTGAGCGCCGACGGCTTGCCGTCCGTGATCATGAAGATCTGTTTGTTGTTGTGCTTCCGGCGCCGCAGGATCCGTTGCGCCAGCTCCAGGCCCGCCTTCGTGTTCGTGTGATACGGGCCGACCTTGACGTACGGGATCTCGGAGATCGGGATCTCCACCGCCTCGTCGCCGAAGACCAGCACGTCGATCGCGTCCTTCGGATACTTCGTCAGGATCAGCTCCGTCAGCGCCAGCGCCACTTTCTTCGCCGGCGTGATGCGGTCCTCGCCGTAGAGGATCATCGAGTGCGAGATGTCGATCATGACGACCGTGGCGCAGTTCGAGTTGTGCTCCGTCTCGAATACCTCGAGATCATCTTCCGTGATCGATATTTGGTCGGCTGGGTCGTTGTGCTTCATCGCGTTCTGCAGCGACCGGATCGAGTCGATCGACATCGGATCGTCGCCGAAGTGATACGGCCGCGTCTCCGTCAGCCGCTCCGTCCCCTGCCCCGCGTTCGCGACCGAGTGATACCCCGTCATCGACTTCTGCAGGCCGCCGAAGATCTCGTCGAGCGCGTCGCGCCGGATCTGCCGCTCGCCGCCCGCGGCCAGCGCGAGATTGCCGTTCTGGTCCTCGCCGATGACGTTCTCCTCCATCAACTGCGCGAAGAACGCGTCGAGGTCGATGTTCTCGTCGATCAGGCCGCGCTGCTGGAGCATCCGCATCCAGCGCATCGCCTCCTCGACGTCGCCGCCGCTCTGCAGCAACAGATGATTGAAGAGACGCCGCAGCCCCATCTGGGCGAGGAGCTGCCGGATCAGGTCAGGGTCGAGATAGGAATAGCGATGTCTCACGCCACCCCTTTCGGCTGACTCTTCCTCACCTTCTCGATCCACTTCGCGATCGTCGGATTGTTGGGCATCTTGTCGCGCGCTTCCTCGAGCGTCGTCAGCGCGTCCGATTCGCGGCCGAGGATCAGAAGGATCTGCACGCGCAGCTCGACGAGCGACTGGTAGAGCGTGAAGTCGGTCATCTGCTGCCCGTTCAGCAGCGAGACCGCGCGGTCGACGAACTTGAGCGCGACGTCCGGCTTCGAGTCGTTCAGCGCGTCGGCCGCGAAGCGATGCAGCATCCGCGGCGAGTCGCCGAGGAACGACTTGGCGTCGAGGAACTGCAGGAGCGCCTCGCGGATGACCGCGTCCTCGTCCGCGTACCAGCCGTCGCGGATGATGCGGTCGATCTGGCGCGCCAGTTCGGCAGGGACGTCAGCTGAGACTTTCGGCATGTCGTGATCCTTCGCCGCGCGTCACTTCACCGTCCGCAGCACATTGAACTTCATCAGCTCCTGGAACGTGATCGTCGAGTCGAGATCTTCTCGCGCCAGCCGCAGCGACTGGTGCATCCCCTCCAGGATCATCTCCATCCAGAACGCCAGCTCGTGGTCGTTCGCCGGCTGCACGTACTTTCGCGCCGTCTCCTCGAGCTTCGGCACGCGCTTCAGCTCGGCGAAATAGTCGCTGAACTTCTGCTCGTCGGAGAGCGTGACTTTGTTTCCGTCGACGAACCACGCCAGGATGACGTCGTAGTTCGGGTCGGACTTCGGCTCCTCTTTCTTTTCCTCGGGCGGCGGACCCTTACGCTTCTGCTGCCGGCGTCCGGCGAACATGTCGTCGAGATCGTCCGACTCGACGTCGTACCGCTGCCGCTCGCGCTGCGACGACTGTCCGGCGCGCGCGACCGGCGGGAACTTCGACTCGAACAGCTTCGCGACCGCCTGCCCGATCAGCTTCCGCGCGACGACCTCCGCCCCCTGCTGCTCGCCTTCGTAGACCATCTCGACTTTGCCGGTGATCGCCGGCAGCAGCATCGCGAGGTCCGAGAGGCGCGGGAAGACGTGCTGGTCGCCGGTGATCGCGGCGCGGCGCTCCAGATTCGACTGCAGCAGCTCCATCGCCGCGATCGTGAGGCGCGCGGAGACGCCCGACGACTGGTCGACCAGCTCCGACTCGCGCGCCACGAACGCGATGCTCTCGATCAGGTCGCGAACGTAAGCCGGGATGTCGACCGTTGGCCCGTGATCGCGATCCGTCCAAGCTTCCTGCTCCGTGATGCGGCGCGCCGTGTCGATCGACTGCGGGTAGTGCGTCAGGATCTGCGAGTCGATGCGGTCTTTCAGCGGCGTGATGATGTTGCCGCGGCTCGTGTAGTCCTCCGGATTCGCGCTGAAGACCAGCACGACGTCCATCGGAATGCGGACCGGAAAGCCGCGAATCTGCAGGTCGCGCTCCTCGAGGATGTTGAGCAGCGCCACCTGGATGCGCGGCGCGAGGTCGGGCAGTTCGTTGATCGCGAAGATCCCGCGGTTGGTCCGCGGGATGATGCCGTAGTGGATGACCTCTTCGTCCGCGTAGGTCAGCCGCTGGTTCGCGGCCTTGATCGGATCGATGTCGCCGATGAGGTCGGCCACGGTGACGTCCGGCGTCGCGAGTTTTTCGCGATAGCGCTCTTCGCGCGTGAGCCACGCAATCGGCAGCTCGTCAGCCTTTTCCACCGCGAGGCGACGGCAACGCTTGCAGGTCGGCTCGTACGGCGAGTCGTTGATCTCGCACCCATCAATGATTGGCACATGCTCGTCGAGCAGCGACGTCAGCGACCGGAGAATCCGCGTCTTCGCCTGGCCTCGCAGTCCGAGAAGAATAATGTCGTGCTTCGAGAGCACGGCGTTGTGAATGGCGGGGATGACGGTCCGCTCGTAGCCGTGAATGCCGGGGAAGGTGTTCTCTCCGCCCGCGATTCTCGCGAGCAGGTTGCCGCGCATCTCGTCTTTGACGGAGCGCACCTTGTAGCCGGAGGCGCGAAGCTCGCCGAGGGTATGGATGTTCATGGTGTCTTTTCTTCGGGTGCTGGTTCGGGATCGCGGTTGAATTCGTTCATGGCGCGGCGGAGGTCTCCGCGGGCGAAAAGGACGAGGGCGTCGACCGCTCTACCCACCGCCTCTTCGACCGCCGGCAACTCCTCGGCTGTGAACTCGTCGAGGACGTAGTCGCGCAGCCGTGCTACCTCCGCATAATTCGGTCCGCGCACGCCGAATCGTAAGCGCGCGAATCGTTCGCTCGCAAGCGAGGCGACGACCGACCGCATGCCGTTGTGCGTCCCCGACGACCCGTTCGGCCGGATTCGCAGCTTCGCCGTCGGCAGATCGATGTCGTCGTAAACGACCAGCAGATCGTCCGTCGAGTCGAGATACGCGTTCGCGAGCAGCCTCACCGCGTCGCCCGACAGGTTCATGTACGTGAGCGGCTTCGCCACCATCACCGACCCCCCTGCCACCCGCCCCTCGCCGGTCAGCGCGTTCTTCTCGTGCCGCCCGATCTCGATCCGGAACTTTTTCGCGAACGCGTCGACGATCCACCACCCGATGTTGTGCCGCGTCCGCGCATACTCCGCCCCCGGATTCCCGAGGCCGACAATCAGTTTCATCGCGCCGCGAAGGGTACAACGTTGACTCGGCCGAGTTCCTGCATAATCCGCCTTCATTCGGACCATGCAGCAACGTGAACGGATCGTGCTGATTGACGACAGCGCCAACGATCTCGCCGTTACGCGGCGATTTCTGGAGCGCCACGGGTACGACGTCGCTACCGCGCTCTCGGGCGAAGAGGGGCTGGCGCTTGCGGCCCAGACGCCGCTCCCCGACGCCATCCTCGTCGACTACCGGATGCCGGTCATGGACGGATTCGAAGTCGCGCGCCGGATCAAGAGCGATCCGCAGTTGCAGACCATCCCGGTCCTGATGCTGACCGGCGCCGACTCCGCGCAGCGCATCGTCGAAGGCCTCGGCGCGGGCGCCGACGACTTCGTCGCGAAGGGCTCCGACTTCGAGATCCTCTTCGCCCGTCTCAACGCGCTCCTGCGCGTGAAGAACTACCAGGACCAATTGCGGCGCATCAACCAGCAGATCATGCGCGACCTCCAGATCGCGCGCCGCGTCCAGCAGGCGCTCGTCCCCGCCGGCTCGTTCCGCACGCATCGCGCCGAGGTGCGCTCGGCCTACATCCCGAGCGAGGCGCTTTCCGGCGACTTCTACGACTACTTCATGCAGGACGACCTGCTCTACCTCTTCGTCGCCGACGTCTCGGGCCACGGCCTCCCCGCGGCGATCCTCGTGTCGCTGCTGAAGAGCTACATCCATCTCGAAGCCGATCCGCGGTCGTCGCTTTCCGAGGTGATGACGCGCCTCAACGACTTCCTGTTCACCGTCAGCCTGCCGACGCAATATGCGACGGCGCAGCTCTTCCGCGTCGATCCGAGTGGCAACGTCGTCTTCTCGAACGCGGCCCACCCGCCGTTCCTGCTCTACCGGCGCTCGTGCGGCAAGACCTCGCTGATCGAAGAGCCGTCGAACCTCCTCGGTGCGATGCCTTCGATGCTGTTCGAAGAGCGAAAGCTCAGCGTCTCGCCCGGCGACACGCTCTTCGTCTACACCGACGGTCTGACCGACCGGCGCAACACGTCGGGCGAGTTCTACTCGATCGACCGCATCGCCAGCCTGCTCGAGGACTCACGCGACTCCGCCGTCGACACGATCTACGACCGCATCTACGACGACATCGCCGGCTTCGAGGCGACCGAGGAGTACAAGGACGACATCGCGTTCGTGATCACGCGATTCCACTAAGAGACCTTCCGCAGCATCTCCACGGCCTGCGGCTTCTTCTCGTACTGGACGTCCGTGGCGGCGATCTTCTCGAGGTAGCCGCGGGCCTGCGCCGGGTCGTTGCGCTTCAGGTGCGAGCGCGCGATCCAAAACCAAGTGTCGACGACGTACTCGTTCTCGTTGAAGCGATGCAGTTGCACCGCCTGCTCCAGCGTCGCGGCCGCCTCGTCCCAGCGGCCGAGCGAGTAGTAGATGCGTCCGAGGTGCGAGAGCGCGTCGAAGTGGTCGTAGGAATTCTGGTCCACCGTCGCGAGCACCGTCTTGTAGCGCTCCTCGGCGTGCGCGTAGTCGCGGCGGTCGAAGTAGACCGCGCCGCAGAACAGCAGCGCGTTCCGATAGAAGTACGAGTTGAAGAACGGCTGATTCGGATCGAAGAGCGCCAGCGCCTCCTCGAATAGATGCAGCGCCTCATCGTAGTCGTGCAGCGCGTATGCATTCAGCGCCTTCAGCGCGAGCGCCTGCGCCGTCACGTTGGCGTCGTGCGAATAGCGCATCGACTGATCGTGAAGATCCTTCGCCCGCGCGAAGTCGCGCTCCTCATGCGAGAGGTGGCCGAGGATCACGAACGACTTGTACTTGATGTCGTTCGCCTCATCGCTCTCCTCCGACTCGCACGCGGCGGTGAAACATTCGCGCGCGCGGGCTGTCTCGCCTGAATAGAGCGCCGCGACCGCGCGGTAGTACGTCGCCTCGAGCGGCGTGAGGACCGTGCTGTGCTGGCCGGCGAGCGAATCGATGAACTTCGTCGCAAGCTGCGCCAGGACGCGGTTGTCCGGCGTCGCCTCGACGAGGAAGTTCTGCAGATAGACCAGCCGGTTCTCGAGGATGCGCATCAGCTCCAGCATCATCGTGATCCGTTGCTGATCGTCGGTCGCCTCGCGGAAGAGCGCCGCGATCCGGCGCTGGAGCTGCGCGTACTGCCGGTCGTACTGCTCCGCGGAGGCGTCGGACAGCTCGCCCGGTTCGCGCTGCAGCTTCGTTTCGAGCGACACACGCTCATTAATCAGATCGTGAAGACGATTCGTTGGGTCAGCCATGCTCACCGCTCGCGGCGTGCAATCGGAGAGCCAGCAACCTCGAGCAGCCGGAACTCGATCTGTCGGCGATCTTCATCAATCGACTCGACTTGGATCGTCACGTGATCGCCGAGCCGCATCTCGCGCGC
>DASYSN010000400.1:0-4402 GCA_036003305.1 Thermoanaerobaculia bacterium | reverse complement strand
CAGGAGGCGAGGACGGCGCGCTGCAGGGCTACCTCGAAACCCTCGGCATGCCGTACGTCGGCAGCGGCGTCACAGCGTCGGCGGTCGGCATGGACAAGCACCACATGAAGCAGGCGTTCGCCGCCGCGAAGCTGCCGCTCGTCGACTACGTCGCGCTCACCGACCCGGAGTGGAAGAACGAGCGCGAACGCGTCACGCGCTCGGTCGTGAACGCGATGCGGCTGCCGTACTTCGTCAAACCGGCGAACAGCGGGTCGTCGGTCGGCGTCACGAAGGTGAAGAACGACCGCGACCTGGCGCCGGCGATCGAGTTCGCGTTTCGCTTCGACGAGAAGGTGCTCGTCGAGCGCGGCATCGACGCGCGCGAGATCGAAGTCGCGGTCCTCGGCAACGACCAGCCGGAAGCGAGCGTGGCGGGCGAGGTCGTCGCGGGACGCGACTTCTACGACTACGAGGACAAGTACATCGAGAACAAATCGACGCTCGTCATTCCGGCGAAGTTGCCGAAAGAGAAATCCGAGGAGATCCGGAAGATCGCCGTCAAAGCGTTCAAGGCGGTCGGCGCGGCCGGCTTCGCGCGCGTCGACTTCTTCCTGGAGCGCGGGACGAACCGGCTCTACCTGAACGAGATCAACACCATTCCGGGTTTCACGAACATCTCGATGTACCCGAAGCTGTGGGAGGCGACCGAGATGAAATACTCGCGCCTCATCGAGCGGCTCCTCGAGCTCGGGATCGAGCGTTCGCAGGCCCGCGCCGCGCGCCGATCGAAAGCAATGGCCTGGTTCGAGAGCGTAAAGTCGCTCACGTGATCTGGCCGTTTCGCATCGCCTGGTCCCGTCTTCGCCCGATCAACGCCAGCGCGATCACGCGCATCACCATCGTCGCGATCGTGATGGCGGCGTTCCTCTACGGCGACTACAAAATGTTCGACCGCCTCTTCACGGCGGTCGCGAAGATCGAGACCGCGACGCCGTTCTTCGCCCTCGGGCTGCTGCGCAACCTGCTGGCGATGGTGTTTCTCGTCGCCTGCGTCGTCCTCTTCTCCTCGTCGATGACGGCGGCGATCGGCGCGTTCTTCTCGGACCTCGACCTCGACGTCTACCACGCTGCCCCGCGTGGCAAGCTCGCCATCGCGCTGTCGCGCTGGTGGAAGACACTCGCGCAGAGCGCCGCGATCGTCTTCGCGTTCCTGATCCCGCTCTTCATCGCGTTCGCCCAGCAGTACGCGCTCCCGCCGCTCTTCTACGCGTCGGCGATCTTCAACCTCTTCCTGCTGCTGACGGTCCCGGTGAGCCTCGCCTGCATCACGATCCTCCTCCTCGTCCGCTGGTTTCCCGTGCGGCACGTCCACCAGATCGTCGCCACGATCGCGATGCTGATTCTGACCGTCGCCGTCGTCGCCTTCCGCATGAGCCGTCCCGAGCGCTTCTTCACCGAGATCAACACGGACGACGTCGTCCGCGTGCTGCAGAAGATCGAGCTGCCGTCGATGAATATATATCCGAGCACGGCACTCGCGGAGCTGATGACACAGCGGATTCCATTCGCGATCGCGCCGCGCATCGCTCTCACAGCCGCGATCTTCTTCGCGCTCTTCGTCTTCATCGCACGCTTGGACTACTTCAAAGCGTTCGTCCGCGCGCGCGAATCGATGTCGCCGGTCGCCCTCGGCTCTGCGTTCGCGACACGCATGATCGATCGCGCGCTCGCCCGCTTCGACGTGCAGACGCGGGCGCTCGTCGCGAAAGAGGTCCGGACGCTCGGCCGCGACGTGGCGCAGTGGTCGCAGCTCTTTCTCATGGCGGCGCTGCTGTTCATCTACCTCTACAACATCCGCATGCTGCCGCTGGGCGGCGACGCCCGCGCCACGATCGTCGCGTACGCGAACCTCGGCATGGCCGGCTTCGTCATCGCCGCCATCTGTCTCCGCTTCGCCTACCCGTCGGTCTCGTCGGAAGGGAAAGCGTTCTGGGTCGTGCGGAGCGCGCCGATCTCGTATCGCCGCTTTCTCGGCGTGAAAGTCGCCGTCTACTCCGCGCCGCTGACGCTCCTGGCGCTGCTGCTCACCGCGTTCGCGAACGTGATCCTCGGCGCCGGCGCGATCGTCTGGACGTTCACGCTGATCGGCGCGTCGCTCCTCGCCGTCACACTCGTCAGCCTCGGCGTCGGCCTCGGGTCGCTCTCGCCGAACTTCGACGCCGAGAATCCGCTGCAGGTCGGCCTCTCGCTCGGCGGCTTCGCCTACATGGCGATCTCCCTCGGCTACGTCGGCGCGATCATGCTCCTGATGGCGCGACCGATCATGCGCTACGTCCTCTGGAAGTTCGTCGGCATCACCGACGAGCAAAGCGTTGCGTCGATTGTCGTCCCGATCGTGACCGCGGTCACCCTCTCCGCCGCGCTCATGGTGTTACCTCTTGTCGCCGCCGAAAGACGGCTGAGCGAGAGAGAAAAGTGACGCGGAGCGGCATCCTGAGGAGCGCAGCGACGAAGGATCTTCTACAATCCGCGTGACTCGTTGTAAAGACAAGGAGACGAAATGAGCGAGATTCCCCCGCCCACGGTTCCGCCTGCGACTCCTCCACCTCCGGGTGGATCGTATACACCGCCCCCGCCACCGGGAGGCGGCTCGTATTCGCCACCACCGCCACCCCCTGCAGGCGGAGGCGCGGCACCAGGATCCGACCGCACCATCATGGTCATCCTGTCGTATCTCTGGATTCTGTTCCTCATCCCGCTGTTGGCGAAGAAGGACGACTCCGAAGTGCAGTGGCACGCGAAGAACGGTGCCGCGCTGTTCGGCGCCGAGATCATCTGCTGGATCGTCTTCATGATCCTCGGCTTCGCGCTGCGCCGCATCATGTTCCTCGGCTGCGGCATGGGCGTCGTCGAATGCGTCATCTGGCTCGCTTTCCTCGGCGTTCGCATCATGTGCATCGTCAAGGGCGTCGGCGGCCAGCGCTTCCGGATTCCCGTGATCACCGACTTCGGCGAGAAGCTCTAGGAGCCCCGATATATGAGCGACAGCGCACCTACACCTCCTCCGGCGCCCGCGGCAAGCGGCGGCGGAGATCTCGTTTATCCGCAGCAGCCGCCGAAAGACCCGAATCTCATCCTCGTGCTGAACCTCCTCCTTCTCGGTGGTGTCGGCTACATCGTCATGGGACAAAAGATGAAGGGCATCGTTGCCATCATCGTGTGTCTCGTCATCGCGATTCCGACATGTGGCATCGGCTCACTCCTCGTCGGCGTCGCGGCCGGCATCGATGGAATGATGCAGGCGCAGCAACTCCAGGCAGGTATCCCGGTCGGCCAGTGGACGTTCTTCAAAGACCACAAGTGAGTGCGTGAACGTGGGGCGGGCACCAGCCCGCCCTATATCCGCAGCGGTCGAGCGGCGGAGCGGCGGAATCTCGATAGCCCAAGGCGTAAGCCTTGGGACCTACGATCGTTTCAATATGTGAGCCGCGGAGCGGCGACATCCGGTCATGCCGTGGCGGCAAATGTCGCCGCTCCGCGGCTTTTCACCACATCATCCCGAGCTGGAGCTTGGCGGCGTCGCTCATCATCGAGCGGTCCCAAACCGGGTCGAAGACGACTTCGATGTCGGCCGTCTTCACGTTCGGGAGCGATTCGATCTTGGTCTTCACGTCGGTCGCGATGACCGGACCCATGCCGCAGCCCGGCGCGGTCAGCGTCATCTTCACCTTCACGTCGAAGCCGCCGCCCTCGTGGGGCTGCAGGTCGCACATGTAGACGAGGCCGAGGTCGACGATGTTGACCGGAATCTCGGGATCGAAGCATGTCTTGAGCTGGTCCCACACGAGCTCCTCGATCTTCTCCTTCGTCAGCTCGGCCTCGGGAGTCGGCGCGACCGCTTCCTGCGGCGTCTTGCCGATCGCCTCGACCTCGGCGCCGGAGATGCGGACCATGAGCCCTCGATCGGTGATGAGCGTGTACGCCCCGCCGAGCGACTGCGTGATCGTCGCCTGCGCGCCCTGCGGCACGAGGACGCGCTCGCCACTCGGGATCATGATCGCTTCCGCGTTACGGCTGAAGGTGACTTCCTCTCGCGTGTTCATTCCGTCGTAACCACTTCCTTCGCTTCGTTTTCCAACGCGGTGCGGAGCGTGTGCCACGCCAGCGACGCGCACTTCACACGGGCCGGGAACTCGGAGACTCCCGAGAACGCGGCGAGGCGGCCGAGCTCCTCCGTGCTGAGACCGGTCGAGTCGCCGGTGACCAGACGATGGAACGTGTCGAAGTACCGCTCCGCTTCCTCGCGCGTCTTCCCCTTCACCGTCGTCGACATGACCGACGCCGAGGCCTTCGAGATCGCGCAGCCGGAGCCGGTGAATCCGATGTCCTTGATCGTCTCGCCGTCGAGCTCCAGGAACAC
>DASYSN010000399.1:0-8365 GCA_036003305.1 Thermoanaerobaculia bacterium | reverse complement strand
ACTCCCTCAACACCCTCCCTCTCGAGCGCACCCGCCCCCCGCGCGAAGCCCTCGACAAGATCATGCACGACCTCATGTAGGGCGGGCGTCCGCCCGCCCCCGCGCTCCCGTGTGGCGCCGGCAATCCTGCCGGCGCTTTTTGTTTGTGCTGGTACTATTTCTTTCACATGTCTCGGACACCGATCGAGGAGATTCTCCAGCTTCCCGCTGACGACCGCGTTCAGATCGCGCAGCAGATCTGGGAGAGCGTTGCGGAGCATCCTGAAGAGGTAACGCTGACGGCAGCGCAGCGCGAGGAGCTCGAGAGGCGTTGGAAGGCGATGCAGGAGTCGCCGGATGCCGGCGAGGATTGGGAAGCGTTCCGCGCGAAGCTACAGAGTGAATGACGACGCGCGTCATCATTCGCCCGGAGGCGTCCGCCGACATCCGCTCTGCACGGCGCTGGTATCGTTCGATTTCGCTACAACTGGCAGAAGATTTCCTGGAGGAACTGCGACGTTCGATCGATGCCGCTCTTGAACGACCGCGGACGTTTCCGGTCGTCTACAGGACATTCAGGCGCGTGCTCCTCCATCGATTTCCGTACGCGCTGTTCTTCGACACCGAAGAAGAGAGGATCACGGTCGTCGCCGTGTTGCACGGCGCGCGCGATCCGGGACTGATTCGGAACCGGTAAGCCGGCAAGTCACGTTCCTGAGGAGACGGTTTGAATCCAAAGATCCTGATGTTTGCGAGCGCCTGCTTCATGGCGGCGGCCGGTTTGGACCTTCTGTTCGCGCCGGCGGAGACGCTCTCGGCGTTCGGTGTGCGAGCGGACGTTTCGCTGCCGGTCGCGGTTCAGGTGATGGGAGCTCTCTACCTCGGGTTCGCGATGCTCAATTGGATCTCGCGCGGCAGCACCATCGGCGGGATTTACAACCGGCCGTTGGTGCTGGCGAACCTGACGCATTTCGTCGTCGGCGCGCTCGCGCTTCTGAAGGCGGCGAACAAGATTCCCGGTTCGGCTGTGACGTGGATCGTCGTCGCTGCCTATGCGGTGTTTGCAATCGGATTCGGGACGCTGCTTTTCGGTTCGCCGCGAATCGCCACTTAGCGGTTATCCTGACGCCAGCCCGGGGAGGAGGAGTGATGGCCGCCCCGCGAAGTTGTCTCATTTTGCTCGCCTGCCTCGCCGCGCTTGCGGCGAACGCCGACGACCGCCCGTCCGATATCCGCGGCGTCTACGTCTACAGCAACGACCTGTCGAAGCTCTCGACGGCGACGCAGAACCAGGTGCGGTCCGCCCTCGGCGTCCCCGGCATGGACGGTATCTCGCTCGTCATCTCCTGGAGCGCCATCGAGCCGTCGATGGGGCAGTACCAGTGGACCACGCTCGATTCCTGGCTGCAGTCGGCGATGACGGCGGGGAAGAAGATCGATCTCATCGTCACGGGCGGCTCAGGAACTCCGTCGTGGCTCTTCGATGCGGCTCCGGCGGGTGGCGGCGCGCATCCGATCAACTTCACGATCTCGCCGCACAGCGGTGCGACAGGACAATGCGACTCGGAGACGATCGCCGCGCCGTGGGACAACGCATTTCTCACGCGGTGGGACGCGATGCTCGTGACGCTGTCGGCGCATCTGAAGTCGATCGGCGCCTACGGCGCGATCGCACTGCTGCGGATCACCGGCATCAATCGGACGACCGACGAGTTGCGCCTTTCGGCCGAGACAGCGCAGAGCACGGGCCTGTCGTGCGTCAGCAATGCCCTCACGACGTGGCAGAGCGCCGGATACAAACCGTCGCTGCTCCTCCAGGGCTGGGACGCAATCACGAGCTCGTTCCAGAAAAGCTTTCCGGACAAGGCGCTCAGCATCGCGATCATCCCGAACAATGCGTTTCCGGCGATCGCCGAAGATGGGTCGCTGATCAAGGGAACACCGCCGGATGCGAATGCGCCGCTGCTCGCGCTCGCAGGCCAGAAGTTCCCCGGCCGTGTCGTCGTACAGTTCAACTTCCTCATGCCGGGTGAAGCAGCGTCGCCGGCCGTGATCTCCGCGGCGCAGACGTACGGAACGCTGCCGGCGTTCCAGACGAACGAATACCTCGGCTCGACCGGAGGAGGCGCCGCCTGCTCGGAACCGGTGACGAATCCGACGCCGTGTACCGCGCAGACATTCCTCGCACTGCTGCAGACCGGCATCTATCCGCTCGGTACCGTGAATCCGATGCGAGCGATGTACATCGAGGTCTTCCAGGCGAACGCGTTCCAGGGCGACATCCTGCAGGCGCACGACGAGCTGACGGTGATCGCGAGGCGCCACAGCGTGCGTCACTGAACGCTGCGGTGGCGGCTTCCTGAAACGGATAGCCGTGAAACCGCACTACCTCAGTCGAAGGGTCTTTTCACACAAAGACAACTCGTTCGACGGAGGAAAAATATGTCATCAGAAAGAGGTCTCAGAAAACTCGCAGTCCCGCTGTTTTGCGCGGCGACAATCGTTGTCGTCGGTTGCCGCACGGTGGGTGGGTTGCCGCCGGGAGGCTCTGCCTTCCTCGATGCGGCGACAGCAGCCGGAGCGCCGGTTCGGGCAGAGGAGATCGTGAACCGCAGTTCCGGTACGGATACGTTCACGATCGCGCCGGTCACTTCGTGGGAGAACACACCGGCGACCGCTCTGCGTGATGGAGCGGACATCGCTTTCATCTACGTATCGAGTGCGACGGACACAATCCCGGCCGGGTATTACAAGGTGCGCGCGCGAGCGGACGTTTCACAACCCGGCACGATTCCAGCGCGGATCGAATTCATCGATCCAAAGGGGAACGTCGCCGGAACGGCCGCCGGCACCACGAACGTTCATTCTCTGACTTTGCCCGAGAGCGCGTCGACCCGAAGAACGTTCGTCACCGTTCGGGATGAGCCTCGCGAGAACGTTGCCGCTCTACCGCGGGTCGGTCCAATCCGCGTGATAGTTCTCTGCTGCCCGAATGGCGACTGTTTCATTTTCGTCCTCGCCTGATCAATGCAGTCCCTTGGGCGTGCGTCCTCACGATGCACGCCCATAGGCGACGCTGCGGTCGCGCCGCCAGATCATCGCGCTGATCCACCACCGTCCGTCGCGGCGGAAGAGCTGGATGCTTTTCACGGCGCGGAAGAGCGGCGTTTCGTACTCGCTGAGCACATGCGCGACGTCGCCGAACTCCTTCACGTCGCGCCATACCTCGCGCTCCGAGAAGCTCGTCATCGCGCCGGAGTCGATCATCTCCTCCAGGTTCTTTCGGAACGACTCCGGATCGAACTCGAAAACGCCGTCGTCGTTGACCCGTACCAGCCGCGCGCCCGGCGCGAAGATCTCGCGCTGCAACGCCCAGTTCGGCCGCGCGCCGGCCTCGAAAGAGAACGACGCGTACATGGCGGCGATGGTCTCGTCGAGCGTCACGCGCGCGAGTATAGGGCTCGTCATCCTGAGGTGGCGGAGCGGCGGAGCCGCGTAGCGCACCGAAGGACCCGGTGCTGAAACGAGTCGTGCGTTCCACAAACCCTTGCTGGGACGCGCTTCTTGTTTCAGCACCGGATCCTTCGTCGTCCTCCGCTTCGCTGCGGCGACTCAGGATGACAGATGGGGGCGCGGCTCAGGATGAGGGAAATCCCACACCACGCTCCAGAAGTGCATCGCGCGCCGCCTTGGCATCCGCTTCGGACACCGAATAAGCGCGGGCGAGGTAGGAGACCGCTCGCTCGTCCGCGCGTTCGTCGGCTTCGAGCGACTCGGTGTAGGCGATGCCGGCGGCGTCGAGGGCGCGCTCGATCGCTTCTTCTTCCTCGGCACCGTGCGCCAGCGCGATCGTGATCATCAGCAAAATAGTAGCCGTGTAAACTGCCCGCGTGTCGAATCCCGGCCTGATCTGGCTCGATGATGAGGGCGCGAAACGCCTGATCGACGAAAAATCGCAGGCGGGGGAGATCACGGCCGAGGAGGCGGAGAATCTCCGCAAGTTCGCGGTCGACGGGTACTTCATCACGAAGGTTCATGTCTCCGCCGAAGACGCGGCGGAGATCGATCGCGACGTCGAGCGGTTGTGGCGCGAGAAGCCGTCGAACATCACCTTCGCGTACGACTCGCCGCCGATGCGTTTCTCGGCGTCGGACGAGGCGGCGCACCGCCGTCCGCGATATCGGATCCACGAGCTGCACTGCGCGTCGAAGGTCGCGGAGCGCCTCACGCTCGATCGCCAGCTCCACCGCTACGCCTCGCTGATCCTCGGCGAGCTGGCGATCGCGACGCAGTCGCTCTACTTCGAGTTCGGAAGCCAGCAGATGCTGCATCGCGACTCGACGGTCGTCCCGACGCCGGAGTTCGGACGGCTCGTGGCGGCGTGGATCGCGCTCGAGGACATCACCGAAGAATCGGGGCCGCTCGCGTATGTGCCGGGGTCGCAGAAGTTCCCTTTCCGCAGCCTGCACGGCGGCGAAGACTACGTGTACGACCCGTCGCGGCACACCGGGGCCGAGGTGGAGGAGGCGGTGCGGTTTTACGACGACGAGTTGCGGAAGAGCGGACTCCCGACGCACCACTTCCTCGGCAAACGCGGCGAGGTGCTCGTGTGGCATTCCGCGCTGATGCACGGCGGCGCGCCCGTTTCGTCATCAGGCGCGTCGCCCGAGCGGACGCGCAAGAGCTACGTCATCCACTACTCGACCCTGCGGAACAACCGCACGAGACTCTGCGCCGTCAGCGAGCCGGTCGACGGAGTGCCGGGCGAGAGCGTCTTCGAGTCGGACGCCCTCCTCGAGCGCGACGGCGTCTACGCCTTCGGCAATCCGCTGGAGGGCCGGTTTCTGTACCGCCGCTAAGCGGCGTGCCGGCGACGGCTCCAGTACGAGACGGCGAGCAGGAAGTCGGCGACGTCCATTGACGCGAAGGTCGGCGCGAGGTCGGACGGGGCGACGATGCCGGCGAGCTTGCCGGTGTCATCGAGCACCGGGAGCCGGCGCACCTGTTTCTCCTTCATGCGGTCGATCGCGACCTGCACGTCGTCATTCGCTCCGACGGTGATCACCGGCTGAGACATCACTTCACTGACCGCGACGTCGGCCGGGGTCTTGCCTTTCGCGATCGCGCGGCACGCGATATCGCGGTCGGTGACGATCCCGGTCAGCCGGCCCGACGATACGACCGGGACCACGCCGCAGTCGTGCTCGGCCATCATCTGCGCGACGCGGGAGAGGCTGTCGCCCGGCTGGCAGCAGATCGGCGAACTGGTCATCACTTCCTTGACGAGCATGGGTTTCTCCTTCGCGATCATCGTGGATCGCGGGGCGGCGGTCTGCAACGGAAGAGGGCACCCCATGCGTGTGTTCGGGGTCACGATGATCGTGTTCAGCGCGCTTCTGTTCGCGGCCGCGGCGCAACTCCCGCCGGCGCCGTTCGTGCCGTGGGCGATCGACCAGCCGGCGCGCGAGCTCCTGATGAACTTCAACGCCGGGCAGTTCGAGCTCGCCTCGAAAGACTTCAACGAGACGATGCGGGCCGCCACGACGCCCGCGGTGCTGAAGAACGTGAAGCGCGACCTCGACGCGCAGGCGGGGGCGTTCCAGTCGGTCACGGAGACGAAGCACGCGAAAGACGCCGGTTTCAAGATCGTCGTCTTCCTCTGCGCGTACGAGAAGGGGCCGGTCGACTTCCGCGTCACGTTCGACCATTACGACCACGTCGGCTCCATCTCGGTGACGCGGATCGTCGACAACGAGGTCGACGCGAAGTTCGAGGCGACGGCGCGCCAGTTCGTCGACGACTTCACCGCGAACCGTTTCGAGCTCGCCGGGAAGGCGTTCGACGGCAACATGCATCGCCAGTTGACGCCCGACAAGCTCGCGGTGCTGAGCCAGGACGTCGCGCGCCGCTACGGCACGTTCAAGTCGGTGAAGAAGGTCTCGCAGCGGCCGCAGAAGGCGTATCAGGTGATCGACCTCACCGCCGAATTCGACCGGTCGCCGGCGGCGTTCAGCGTCACCTTCGACGGGGCCGGCCGGATCGCCGGTGTGCACATCCAGCCGGCCGCGCCGTAATCTGGATCACTGGCGCTCCAGCCCCGGTGGACGTACATTTCTCTCGGTTCACGAACCAAAAATCGAGGAGGACTGAATGAAATCCCGCTGGAGCATCGCCCGATTGATGCTCATTTTGGCCTTGGTTGTCCCTGGAGTCCTGGTGTACGCGTCCGACAAACCGTCGGTCGGCGTTGCTGAGTTCACGAACGAGACGTCGGCCGGCTGGTGGTATGGCGGCGTCGGAAATGATCTCGCCAGCATGCTCACGAACGAGCTGGCGTCGACTGAGAAGTTCCGGATGGTGGAGCGGGCGAAGCTCGGCCACGTGCTCGAGGAGCAGGACCTCGGCGCATCCGGCCGCGTCAACTCGAAGACGGCGGCGAAAGTCGGCAAGCTCACCGGCGCCAAGTACCTCGTCATGGGGAACGTCTCGGCGTACGAAGAGCATTCGTCCGGCGGCGGCGGCGGCCTCAGCTTCCACGGCATCGGCGTCGGCGGGAAGAAGGAAGACGCCTACGTCGCGATCGACGTCCGCGTGGTCGACACGACCACCGGCGAGGTCGAGTACACGCGCACGATCGAGGCGAAGTCGACCAACTACGGCATGGGCGTCAGCGTCTACCGCGGCGGCGTCGGCGGCAACTTCGGCAAGTACGAGAACACCCCGGCCGGCAAAGCGATCCGCGCCTGCCTCGTCGAGATCAGCGACTACCTGAGCTGCGTCATGGTCGACAAAGACCAGTGCATGGACGAGTTCAAGGCGAAAGAAAAGTCGCGCCGCGACAGGGACAAGAAGGCGATCAAGATCGAATAGTGTGTTGACGATCAGGAGCGCAGACAGGAATGTCTGGCTGGACAACGACAGGAATGTCTGCGCTCCACGATTTGCTATTGTTCGTCACACATGCGCGTTGCCTTCGTAAAACCGCCGGTCGGCGGCATCCTCGGTCTCGAAATGCTCACGTTCGTCGAGCCTCTCGGCCCGATCTGCGTGGCGGCCTGCCTCGAGGTGGAGGGGCACACCTGCGCCGTCTTCGACCTCCGCATCGAGGGCGAAGAACAGGGGCTCGAGAGCTGCCGTAAGTTCGGCCCCGACATCGTCGGCCTCCAGTGCAACTTCACGACGGAGCGCAACCGCACGATCCATCTCGCGCACAGGATCAAGCGCGAGATCCCGGACGTCCGGATCGTCATCGGCGGTCACGACGCTTCCCGCGACCCGCAATGGTTCGCCCAGCAGGGAATCGACATCGTCGCGATGGGCGACGGCGAAGAAGTGATGCCGCCGCTCGTCGACGCGCTCCAGCGCGGGACCGACCTGGCGAAGGTCGACGGCATTTACTTTCCGAAGGGGAACGGCGAGTGGATCCGGACGCTCGACGCGAACTCGCGTCCGAACCTCGACGACTACCCGCTCCCGGCGCGGCACCTCATCAAGCACTACGCCGATCACTACTACATCAACTTCCGCAAGCCGCTGGCGCTGATGGAAACGGCCCGCGGTTGCCCGTTCAAGTGCAACTTCTGCTCGGTCTGGAAGTTCCACGAAAGTACGTTCCGCGAGAAATCGCCGGAGCGCGTCGTCCAGGAGCTGCAGCAGATCGACGCGCCGAACATCTTCATCACCGACGACATCTTCTGGATGAACGTGAAGCGCGGCGAGGAGATGGCGAAGCAGATCAAGGCCGCCGGGATCAAGAAGTACTTCACCGTCCAAACGCGCACCGACATCATCGTCAAGTTCCCGCACCTCATCGAGATGTGGAAGGACTGCGGCAGTCTCGCGATCTTCCTAGGCCTCGAGTCGGTCACGGACGAGGGGCTCGCCGCGGTCAACAAGAAGAACAAGGCATCGAACAACGTCCAGGCGATCGAGCTGCTGAAGGACATGGGCGTCGGCTTCACGCCGAACTTCATCGTCGATCCGGCTTGGGACCGCGACGACTTCACACGCCTGCGCGAATGGATCGACCAGATGGGCGCATACAACAGCGGCTTCTCGATCCTGACGCCGCTCCCCGGCACCGACTTGTGGGACACCGCGAGCCGGCAGGTGACGACGCATCGGTGGGAGATGTACGACATCGTCCACACCGTGCTGCCGACGAAGCTCCCGATCGAGGAGTTCTACGAGGAGTACTCGGGACTCTGGCGGCACGCGCTGGACGTCCGCTACCGCTACAAGGGCAAGATGAAGACGTACATCCAGCTCGGCGCCGCGCTCGCGACGCGCAAAGTCACCCTGAGCGCGGTGAAGAAGGGCATGAACATCGCGAAGGTGTTCAGCCGCCCCGAGACGTTCCTCAAAGCGCACCGCGATCTCCCCGCGG
>DASYSN010000398.1:0-2567 GCA_036003305.1 Thermoanaerobaculia bacterium | reverse complement strand
CGGCTACGACAACGAAGGGCCGCTCTGGAGTCCCGGCACGATCACCATCGAGCTCGGGCGCGGCGAGACCGCCGGCTTCATCGCGTCGACCGAGCGGTGGGAGATCGCGAAGGCGCTGAGCGTCGAAGAGGCGTTCGACGCCGAGCGGACGCGCCGCAACCGCCTGCTGCTGATCGCGGGCGAGGTCGGACGCGACAACTTCTCCGGCCAGCTCGTCCTCGCCTCCGACCAGTTCCTCATCCATCCGTCGACCCGTTTCGCCGACGAGGCGCGCGCGCACGCCGCCGGCGAGAGCCCGCGCACCGTCATCGCCGGCTACCACTGGTTTACCGACTGGGGCCGCGACACGATGATCAGCCTCGAGGGGCTGACGCTGGTCACCGGCCGCAATCGCGAGGCGGGACGCATCCTCCGCACGTTCGCGACCTACGTCCGCAACGGCCTCATCCCCAACCTCTTCCCCGAAGGAAAACAGGCCGGCCTCTACCACACGGCCGACGCGACGATGTGGTTCTTCCATGCGCTCAATCGGTACGTGAAGACCACCCGCGACCGCGACACGTTGCGCGCCATCCTCCCGCGGCTGCTCGACATCATCGACCACCATCTGAAAGGAACCGACTTCAACATCCACGTCGATCACAAAGACGGCCTGCTGTCGGAGGGCGCCGAGGGGTATCAGCTCACGTGGATGGACGCGAAGGTCGATGGGTGGGTCGTGACGCCGCGGCGCGGCAAAGCGGTCGAGATCAACGCGCTGTTCTACAACGCGCTGCGGATTCTCGAGCAGTTCCTGCGCGAGGAGAACCGTGCCGGCGACGCGGCGAGGTATGCCGACCTCGCGGCGAAGGTGCGCGAGTCGTTCAACGCGCGCTTCTGGTATGAGGAGGGGCAGTACCTCTACGACGTCGTCGACCCGAACGACGCTTCGCTGCGGCCCAACCAGATCTTCGCCCTCTCGCTCGACTTCCCGGTGCTCGACGAGAAGCACTGGAAGCGCGTGGTCGAGATCACGAAAGAGAAGCTGCTGACTCCGTTCGGCCTCCGCTCGCTCGCCCCCGGCTCAAAGGACTACAAGCCGACGTACGACGGCGACCTCCGCTCCCGCGACGCCGCCTATCACCAGGGCACCGTCTGGGCCTGGCTGATCGGCCCGTTCATCGACGCGTGGCTGCGCGTCCATCCGAACGACATCGAGACCGCGCTCCAGTTCCTCGACCCATTCCGTACGCACCTCGGCGACGCCTGCATCGGCACGATCAGCGAGATCTTCGACGCCGAGGCGCCCTACAACCCGCGCGGCTGCGCCGCGCAAGCGTGGAGCGTCGCGGAGGTGGTGCGCTGCCTGGCGATGCTGCGCAGGAAGACGGGGTAGATCTCCGCGACGTTGGCCATCCCCCTCATCCGCCTTCGGCACCTTCTCCCCCAAAAAGCGGGGGAGAAGGGTCTCGTGGCGAAAGGCGTCGCGAGACCTCTCAATCGAGACCCTTCTCCCCCGGTGACGGGGGAGAAGGTGCCGAAGGCAGATGAGGGGGGATCAACCGACCAAACGTACGCGATCGCCGACTCGAATCGTGCCGGTTCGCACCACGGTCCCGTACACGCCCGCGTAGTTGCCGCTCATCCGCACGACGGCTTTCATGACCCGCGGGTCCTGCTCGGCGGTGTCGGGATCGAGGTTGACCATCATGCAGCGCTCGTCGCGCAGCGTGATCGTGACAGCCGCCGATGCGTCGCCGTTACCGAAGACGAGCGTCGCACCGACCCACGCGTCCTCCTGAAAGACCTCGGTGTTGTCGGTCTCGAGGTAAACGTTCGCACGAAAGCGGCGGCGATCGAGGTCCACTCCGGTCTCGCGGCCGATGCCTGCGATCGTCGCGAGGCTGATGACCGACATCGGTGCCTCATCGAAGATGCCGTGCTTGTACTTCATCAACTCCACGCCGCTGCCGAATCGCTCGCCGATCTCCGCCTGCAGTTCGGCGCTCCGCAGTCCCAGTTCGGAACCTTCGGGCGTGCGCACCTGACTGCTCTCATCGAATCCGAGCGGACAGTATCGAATCAAACGTGGCAACCGTCCCGCGGTCAGGAACGGAAACGCGCTCTCGTCACCGACGCGCCGGAACGCGAATCGGCGGTCGCCTTCGAGTCCCTGCCACCCGACGACCGCCGACTCGGTCGGGATGCCCGCCATCGATTTGACGGGATATCGCACCAATTCACAAACACGTCCGATCTCGATCATGCACGCCTATTGTCGATCAAGCTCGCGAGCCATGATGCGCCCCCGATCGACGTGGCCGCTGCGCGCGGTCACGTCATACACCTTGCCGGTGTCGCGGAAGCCGGCGTTCTTCCAAGATTGCTGTCCCCGCGGATTCTGCAGAGACACTGCGAGCATCACGGTTCGAACGTCCGCATCCGCGGCTACCTTCAGCGTGTGCCGCACGAGCTCCAGGCCGAGGCCGCGGCTGCGCAACTCCGGCGCCACGACGAGCAGACCGATCCACCACGTCCCCGGCTCGGGCGCGTTGGCGAAAATCTGCGCGACGGCATCGAGCGTGCCG
>DASYSN010000397.1:0-10548 GCA_036003305.1 Thermoanaerobaculia bacterium | reverse complement strand
CCCGGCAAGCGCGCCGACTTCGTCCTGATCGAAGCGCCGAACTACCTCCACCTCGTCTACCACTTCGGCGTCAACCTCGTGACGGCGGTTTTTCGAGACGGCCAGCGCGTCGTTTGAGCGCTAATAGGGATGTAGACGGCGTTGACCCGCATCGCGCCATTGTTTCATTGCGCCCCTCGCGCCGGCGACCATTCGACGCCTCTCGACGACGCCATGCAGAACGCGCGCGTTCGCGGGAGCTGCCGGCTGTGGGAAGATTCGTCGACCGCTCTCTCTCGTGCCAGCCGTGAGGCCGCAGCGCCACGAGTCAGAACGCCCAGAAACGAGCGTCGGTGGCGCGGAGTCGAATACAGAGTTGGGCAGATCAGGGGGCTAGGCGCTCACGAAGACCTGAGCCGGGGCCTCACCTTTGATCTCACCAACTCGCTCCCATGTCGGCATCATCCTTCCTGGTTTAGCGAAGCCGAAATAGTACCGACCTGGAACGACATGGAGCCGCAGCTCAGCGGCCCAAGATCCAATGACAGAGTGAAACATAATGAAATACGACGGCGTATAGTGCAGGCGCGTGTCGCGCTGAATATCAGCACCGGAAACTAAAACTTCACCAGTATTCGATGCAGCGAACCGTACATCTAAAAATCGGCCGAGTTCTGATCGAAACAAGTCCAACGCATCGGAAGGCGAACGATAAGTGCCGTTATTGCTACTGCCGAACTGGCTATACACGATGTCCACATACTTGAGTGCACCGGGTGAGATTCGGAACACTTCAGGCACCTCAAGCGGAGTGGCCATCCAATCGATCGGAACAACAGATTCGCCGATCCGCAAGCATGGCATAACCACATCGAGCAGCTTCGCAGCCTGATACTCTCGGTAGAATCTATCAATCGCCAGTTCAAGATCCGCGAGAAAGATTCCTGTGTCGGATGAGAAGTGCTGCCGATACCCGAGTTCCACGTCGTGCAAGAGCGCCGATGCCAACTCCAGTCCTTCGGTGCTCATCTTGCTTGTGCTCTCCGGATATGGAAGTATATCTGCCGAGACTTCGTCGTGGGAAACACATGTTTCGTCATCGCACCGATCGGTGAGGAGGGTTCCGCTGTCCGGCAGCGATCCGATCAGTTGCTTCGATACGTCATTTCGCCTGTTGTCGTGGCCCTCGGCTACGGCGAGCCCATCCGCGCAGATCGTCTTCCATCCCCCGGAATCATCACATCGCAAGTTATTAAGCATATCGTTGACGACAGTATCGTTATCGCCGACCTCACAGGGGCGAACCCGAATGTTTATTACGAGCTTGCTATCCGGCACATGATCCGAAAACCCCTTGTGCAGATTATCGAAAAGGGGGAACGAATACCGTTCGACGTCGCTGCGGCGCGCACTATCATTCTGGATCATACTAATCTTGATAGTGTAGAAGCCGCCAAGAAGGAATTGAGTCAGCAGATTGTTGCCGCAACCACCGATCCTGATAGTGTTGATAACCCAATCTCTATGTCAATAGACCTCGGTGCGCTGCGCGTAAGCGCTGACCCATTGAGGCAATCAGTAGTTACCTTGACGTCAGAGGTCGCAGCCATACGTGAAGAAATTCAGCGTATACGCAAGGACCAGAAGCCGATTCTTGATATGGGCTTGTGGGATCTTCTGATGCAGCGGATGGATGAGTTTGAATTCTCTCTGGGCGACCACACCACTGCCGAAATGTATGCTTCCGATGTCGTGGAGGAATTGCGGCAGCTTACTGGTCGGCTTTCTGATATTGAGAATATGCTGCGACGGTGACTGACCGTCCAACTCTTCGCAGCAGCCGACTCGCGGCCGTTCGCTGGTCCGGCGCTTCCGCGCCTCGGGCTTCGTGGGCTGAGGCGTCAGTTTGGCCGGCACGTGAAGGTCGCGAGCGGCTGAGCGAAAGAACGTTGGGCCGCCGCACGGGACCAAGGTAACGGGGAAGAAGTCGGCCTCATCACCGGCCACTCCTATGAAATCGGCGATCACCCCCATCTACTCCGAAGGCTGTTATTCGGCGACGACGACTACTCGGGTAACGTCCTGCGCCTGCCGCGGCAATGGCCGAAGGTAATCCGAAAGCGTTCCGCGAGTTCCAAACTATGTTGGACGAGCGATTCGGCGATTCCTGGGACTTACCGGTGGGGCCGCACCTTCATTTTTCTCACAGCATCCCGCCCGAAGTCCGCGAGCAACTCCGGCGCACCTACCTCCAGCGCCTGCGCCCAACCGGACGAGGATCAGGAGACGCGGCACCTTGCGACCTAACTCCAACTCACTGATGTAGTTGCCCGAGAGGTCGGCCGCCTCGGCAAGTGCTTCGTGCGTGAGGCCTGCTCCTTGCGCAACTCATGCGGGAGGCAGAGCTCTTCGGTCGCCAGTTCCGGATTCCAATGCCAGTTGGAAGACTTTCTTCCAACTGCAGCGCATTCTCAGCGAATGAATCTTCGAAAGCCACCGAAAGGAGTCTGTCCGATGGCCGCACGGTCCATAATTCGTCGCCTGTTCCTGGAACCCAAGAGCCACTACTCGCTCTCGAAAGCCGCCAAGTTGCTCGAAATGAAAGAGGAGGAGCTTCAAGGGTGGATGGCGGCCGGGGAGATCGAGGCGGTCGAGGTGGACGGCAAAGAGGTCATTCCGTGGGCGGAGGTCGTCTCGTTTGCGATCGACCTCTGGTCGCAGGAGGAGATCGAAGCGGCGCTCGGGGCGGAGGTGGCGGAGGCGATCCCGGAGCTGCTGCGGCTCACCGAGCTAGAAGTGCGGATTCCGCGGATCGAACTGCTGGCGCTGGAGCACGTTGCCATGCGGGACGGACGCGCGGTGGACGCCGTCCTTTCTCGCGAGCTACTCGGATTCGTCTCCGCCGAGGCCGAGTGGCTGAATCGGGAGATTCCCGGCTTTATCGAGGCACTGGCCTGGCCGGAAGCCTCGTACGCGCTCAAATCGAGCGGCGCGCGCTCGATTTGAGCGGAGGCGGTTCCCCCGCGGTCTGCGGAGGTAGCATCTGCGCGTGAGTCCGACTGTCTTTCGTGAAGGGCCTTATCGTTTTTTCTTTTTCTCGCGCGAAGAAACGCGCGCGCACGTCCACGTGGCATCGTCGGATGGTGAAGCTAAGTTCTGGGTCGAACCGGCCGTCGAACTTGCCCTGAATGATGGCCTCGCCGAGCATGAAGTGCGGGTCGTTGCTAGAATCGTGGAAGGGAGACGCGATGAAATCCTCGCAGCGTGGCGCCGTCACTTCAGGAGCTGAGGTGACCAATATCTCCCCGCATGGTTTCTGGCTGCTGCTGGGCGACCGCGAACTGTTCGTTTCGTTCAAAGACTTCCCCTGGTTTCGGGACGCTTCGGTGCGAAAGATCTCTCGTGTCGAGTGGCCGAGCTCAGATCATCTCTACTGGCCGGAACTCGACCTAGACATTTCGGTTCGATCGATCGAGCACCCGGAAGAGTTTCCGCTCAAAGCCGCGCCGTCCAATTAGCCGCTACTCTCGCGAGCTCCTCGGCTTCGTCTCCACGGAAACCGAGTGGCTGAATCAGGAGATTCCCGGCTTTCCAGCGGCGCTCACGTGGCCGGAAGCTTCGGACGCGTTCGAATCGAGCGGCGCGGGCTTCGAATTACATCCTCGGCGGTAACGATTACGAGCACGATCGTAAAATTCACCTGTCTCGCGGTGATTTCGACATCCTGGGATGTACAGATCACTTCGGACGGGTGAAATTGACCTTCGCACGCTCAATAATTACATCCTGGGATGTCGCTGGCGCCTTAAGTCAGATCGCGTAGGGCCGCCGCCGATTTGATCGGAGGCGGTTCCCCCGCGAAAGTTCAATCGCGCGCCGGCTTCCGCCGCAGTGCAGCGGCGCACGACGCACGTGCTCGTTGCCAGACGTAAGATGTGTCACGTCATGGCTCGCAAGATTGATCGAACCGTTGAGAATCTCGAGGCCGAGCTCCTCCGCCTGAACCTCCGCGATCGGGCGGCTCTCGCAAAAAGCCTGCTCAACAGCCTCGAGTCCTTGTCGGAAGAGGAGTACGAGCAACTCTGGGCAGAGGAAGCAGAAGCAAGGTACGCGGACTTCAAGGCAGGTCGCACGTCCGCTGTTGACGGCGACGAAGTATTCGCGCGCGCCCGCTCGAGGAGCAGGTGAAGGCCTATCGTTTCGGCCGGCCGTAGAAGTCGCCGATCCTCCGGTAGAGCAACTCGGCCGCGGTGCTTTTCGCTTCGTGGGTGCAGCCGCCGATGTGCGGGGTGAGGATGAGGCGGGGGTCGTCGGGCCAGGTGCGTTGGGGCGGCTCGATGTCGAATGTGTCGACCGCGAGGCCGCCGAGATGGCCGGACGCGAGAGCGTCGAGGGCGGCGTCGAGGTCGAGGACTTCGCCGCGGGCGGCGTTGATCAGGATGGCGCCGGGTTTCATGGCGGCGAGCTCGCGAGGGCCGATCATGCGGCGGGTGTCATTCGTGAGCGGGACGTGCAGCGTGAGGATGTCGGCGACGGCGAGCAGTTCGTCGAGAGAGGCGGCGCGTTCGGTCTCGCCGAGGTCGTGGACGTAAGGATCGGAGGCGATGACGCGCATGGCGAACGCGTGCGCGAGGCGAGCGACGCGCGATCCGACGTTGCCGTGTCCGACGATGCCGAGGACGTAGTGGCGCATCTCGTGGCGTGTGGCGCAGTCGTCGCGGTTCCACGTTCCCTGCTGCATCTGGCGCGCGTAGAGCGGGAGCGTTCGCGTCAGCATGATGATCTGGCCGATCACCATCTCGGCGACGGCGTTGGCGTTGATGCCGGGGAGGTGGACGAGAGGGACGTTGCGTTCGGCGAGCGCGTCGACGTCGATGTTGTCGATGCCGCTCGTCCCTTGCGCGACGAGCTCTAGGTGCGGCGCCTTCGCGAGCATCTCGCGCGACACATCGTTGATGGTTCGCGTAATCAACACGTGCGCGTCCTCGATGCGGTCGACGATCGTGAATTGCGGGTCGGCGTTCAGCCGCTCGACGAGAGCGCGTTCCACCGGCGCGGCGATGAAGACGTTTTTCAACCCGGGTGAGTCTACCGATAAACTGAGGCCGACTTGATCCGTAAACACCGCACCGCGCTCATCGCCGCCGCGGCGTTCAACTTCGTCCTCTTCTTTCCGACGCTTTTCCTCGGCCGGGTGATCTCGCCGAACGACGTCTTCTACAACTACGACCCCTGGACGCTGATCCCCCACGAGCGCGTCCAGAACTCGCTGCTGAACGACCCGCCGACGTCGCTCCTGACACAGGTTGTGATGCTCAAGCGCGGCGAGGCGTTTCACTGGGACCCGTACGTCGGCAGCGGCATCCCCGGCGCCGGCTGGGCCGCGCTGATCTCGCCGTTCATTCTTCTCTCGACGTTCTGCGTCCCGATCGCCTGGTTCTACACGGCGCTGCTGTTTCTGAAGCTGAACGTCGCATTCTTCTTCGCCTATCTCTGGCTGCGCGAAGAGCGCCTCGGCAAGCGCGGCGCCGCGATCGGCGCGCTGATCTTCGCCGGCGCCGGCGTTTACGCGGTGCGCTGGATGTGGCAGGCGACGAATGCGACGGCGCTGTATCCGGCGCTGCTCTGGCTCGTCGCACGGATCTTTCACGGAAAGCGGAACTCGATCGCGGTGATGACGCTGATCGCGCTGGCGTATGCGCTGGCGGGGTTTCCGTCGACGATGTCGTACGGCGCGGACATGGCGGTCGCGTATGCGGTGTTTCTCTGGGCGCAGGCTGGAAGCCTGCGCCACACGAGGGAGATCGGCAAAGGGGCGCTCGCAGTGATCACGGGTCTCGCGATCGCCGCTCCCTTCCTCGCGGCATTCGCCGGCTTCGTGAAGCGCACCGGCTACCTCGGCGCGCGGGTCAATCTCAGCACGACGGTCTTCTTCCCGCTGCCGCATTTCGCGATGTTCCTGCACCCGAACCGGCTCGGGAACAACGCGTACAAGGACTGGGTCGGCGATCCGAAGCTCGGGATGCTGAACAACTATTACGAGGCGACGGTCTACGTCGGCCTCGTCGCGATTCCGCTGGTACTCCTCGCGCTCGCGAATCGACGGCCGCGCTCGAGATGGTTCTGGATCGCGACGACGCTCGTCGTCCTCGGCGCGATGTTTGGCTTCGCGCCGATCGTCGCGGTGCTCGGCCGGCTGCCGGGCTTCCGGTACACGCCGCTCGCGCGTTGCGTGATGCTCCTGCCGCTCTGCGCCGGGTATCTCTCGGGCGCGGGAGCGCAGTGGGTCACGCGATGGCGCTTCCGCAACACCGTGGCCGCCGCGATCGCTCTTCTCGCCGCGTGGGACCTCGGCCTCTTCGCCGGCCGCTTCTATCCGTACCTCGAGCCGTCGAAGACGAACGTGCCGGAGACCGCGACGATCTCGTACCTTCGCGCGCAGCCGAAGCCGTTCCGCATCGCGCCGTTCTTCTTCGATCTCTGGCCGAACTCGTCGGAGATCTTCCAGCTCGAGGACGTCCGCAGCCACTTCAGCAGCGAAGCGGTCTATCGCCGCATGATGCAGCGCGTCGATCCGTCGTCGTGGAGCGGAACGTCGACCGTGATCACGTTCAACTCGCTCAACTTCAACTTCGACGATCCGATCGTCGGGATGCTCGGCGTCCGCTACTTCGTCGAGAACAGGGACATCGACATCGTCAAATGGTCGACGTTCAAGCGGACCGTTCCCGGCGTGAAGGAGAGCGGCGGGTTCCGGATGAAGCCGGGAAACGTCGTCCAGCGCGTGGTGCACATCGACGCCGATCCGTTCTACGCGCTCGAGATTCCGATCGCGATCGAGCAGACCGTCGGCAAGAAGCCGAACGTCGACGTGCAACTGCTCAACTACGGCACACCCGTTTGGGAGCGCGCGTTTGCGCCGGAAGAGATCGAAGTGCTCGAGAAGGTGTACGTCCCGATTCGGCCGTACGCGCGAAAGGGCGACTCGCTGACGCTCCGCCTCCAGGCAAACGGCGTCCAGGCGCGGCTGCTCCAGAGCGTGCCGTCGCCGGACGGCAACCCGATCTTCTACGGCCGCGTGACGACGCCCGTGATCTTCGACCGCGAGCTGCCCGACGGCCGCCTCTTTCTGAACCTTGCGGAAGTGCCGCGCTTCCGCCCCGCGAAGCAGGTTCTCTCGCTCACGCCCGAGCAGTTCCTCGCACGCCGCGACATCGACCTCGGCGACACGGCCGTCGTCACCGACGGCACGACGCACCAGCCCGGCGCCGGCGCGACGCTGTCGCTGACCCGCTACGCCCCCGACGAGCAGCGGATCATGACCGATTCGATCGCGCCGTTCCTGCTGGCGTCGTCGGAGAAGCTGACGCCGGAGCTTGCGATCACGGTCGACGGCAAAGGGGCGAAGCCGGTCGAGATCAACGCGCTCTTCGCCGCCGTCGACGTCCCCGCCGGCCAGCATCGCGTCGTCTTCTCGCGCCGGATCGGGCGCGGGTGGTGGTGGGCCACCATCGCTGGAGCGATCGCGTTCAGTCTCATCGCGGTTGCCGAGATTCTCCTCGTGTGGCGCGGGCTTTCAGCCCGCGTCCGAGAGGCGAGGAGCACAGGCTAGAAAGCCTGCGCCACACGGGAGATCATCGCGGCGCTGCGACGATGATGATCTGGTAGGCGAAGAGCGACTTCCAGAGGCGGGTCATGAGCGTGAGGACCGATTCGCCGAGGCGGAGCAGCGGTTCGGGCATCCACTTGCCGACGATGAGGCGAATCGGAACGGACGATCCGCGCACCGCGAGGATGCGGAATCCGGCTGCCTCGATCTGCCGGCGGATCGTGCGCATGGTGTAGAAGCGGAGGTGGGTGTTGTCGAGGATGCCGCGGTCGCGATACTCGAAGACGCCGAAGAGGAGTCCCAGCCGCACGGTGATGTTCGCGATATTCGGGACCGAGACGAACGCGCGCCCTTTCGCGCCGATGGAGTCGTGGACGAGCCGCAGGAGCGCGGCCGGGTCGCGAAGGTGCTCGAGGACGTCGCCGAGGACGATCGCGTCGACGCGGCCAGGCAGACGCCGGATGGTCTCGAGATCGGCGATCGCCGCGTCGTTGAAGATCTTGTGCAGCGATCCGATGCAGGCGACCTCGTACTCGAAGCCGATGGTGCGGTCGAAGTGATCGCGTACGGCGGCGCCGAGGTGGCCGGCGGAGGCGCCGAGGTCGAGCAGCGTGCCGCCGGGCGGCGTGAAACGGCGGAGCAGCTCGATCAGGATTCGATGGCTGGAGCCCTCGAAATCCTTGAACTCGTAGACGTTGGGCATGAGTAAAGCGCGGCGGATGCTATCAGTAATCGGAGAACGGCTTGCCTGACGAGTCGCTACCGGTTGCGCCGCTGTGAACGTCGACGAGCGACGGCGCGGACTTCGTGCTGCCGGTCTGGAAGTCGTCGACGCGGACGCTCTCTTCGATCGTCGTCTTCCACGTCGTATTCGAGTGCGTGATCGGATCGGTGGGGATGACACGCAGCTCGCCATCGGTCACGAGATCGTTGAGCGACGTCGGGTTGCGCTGGTGCTTCGCGTGGTAGGTCGTGATGGCGTAACGAATCGACGAAACCACTTCATGCAATCGCACTTCGCGGTCATGCTGGAGAAACACGTGGCGATTGTGCGCAACGGTGAGCACGATGACGATCGCAACGGCCACGACGGCGAGGTCGGCGAAGAGCGCGCCGCGTCTTCTCAATGCGTTCCGAACGTCCCGACGTTCTTCAGCGTCACGGCGATGCCGACCGTCGGGATGTAGCCGCGGTCGAACGTGAAGTAGCGGCGATACTCCAGCGCCAGCCCCCAGCAGGAGCCCTGGCCGCCGAGGAGGTATCGCTGCTCCAGGAACTGCCCGGTCTTCGCGTCGTAATTGACGGCGACGTCGGCGCGGAGGTGATTGCGCCAGAGCGGCGAGCCGGCGTTGAGGCGCAACTGGCTCGATGTAGGCGTCTGCACGTTGATGACGTTCGGGTCGGCCGTGACGACCGGCGATTGATACGTCGCGAACCAGGTGAAGCCGAGGTAACGGTCGGCCAGCTTGCCCGTACCGACGAGATTCGCGGAGAAGCTCGCTTGGTCGATCTGGTGCGAGACGTTGCCGTACGTCGCCTGTGCGTCGGCGGTGATCGACTGGTACGGGTTGAAATGGAGCTGCGCGAGCAGCGGCGTGAACTTGCCGGTCTGCTGCGTCGTGCTGGAGAGCGTGCCGCCCGACGCGCTCGTGAACGGCTTCGAGAGCGAGACCGTCTGCGTCAGCGAGAACGTGAGGATTTCACGCGGGGACGACTTCGGATCTTTCTCGCGCGCGATCAGGCGCTGCGTGAGCGAGTACTCGACGGAGTTCTGCACGACCGGGAGCAACGGAGTGTCGACGGTGTCGAAGCGGATGACGTGGTTCTGCGCGTTGAAGACGTCGGTCGTGTAGAGGTAGCGGAAGCGCGGCTCGATCACGTGCTTGAAGCGGACGAAGTCGCCGATCTGCTTGTTGAAGACGCGCGAGAAGGAGGGGCCTACGACGTCGACCTGCCCCTGCGCGTAGGAGCGATTGAGCGACTGGTCGAGCGTCTGCTCCGGGAATTCCTTTCCCGCCGCGGAGAGGTCGTCGAGCTGCGACGAATAGCGCGTCTCGCGCACCGAGACCTGCGGCTTGATCGAGAGCCACGGCGGCGTACGAAGCTGCATCGAGAGGGTCGGGAAGAGGTCGAACCGGTCGTAGTCGGCGTTGGGTCCCGTCAGGAGGCCGGTCGTCTTCAGGTGCGACGCGGACGACTCGAGCGAGAAGTAGAACGGCGTGGAGAGGACGCGCTGCGGGTACATCCGAAACTGCAGCGCCGGCAACTCTTCGAAGCTCTGTTTGATGACCGGCAGGTCGGGTTTCGAAGTGTCGACGCCGAGGAAGATGTCGCGCCGGTCGGTGAGGATGTTGAGCGAGTAGCGCGGATCGTTCTTCGTGAGATAGGCGGCCGAGTAGACGTTCGAGAGCGAGGTCAGTCGCGGATCGCGGTCGTAGCGGCGGAAGAAGTCGAGGTCGGAGTAGTCCTGCACGTCGACGACGCCGCGGAAGCCGCCCGGCAGATTGTCCTGCGCGTGTTGATACTGGTAGCGCCACTCCGTCTTTGCAGGCTCGCCCTCTCGGTTTGGATCGGGGTCGGGGTTGTGGACGACCCACGCGTTCAGCTCGCCGAGCTTCACGTTGGGCGATGGCAGATAGCGGAGGTCGACACCGACGCCCTGATAGTTCCTCGTGCTGAGGTCCGCGTACGCGGTGACGTCAACGGAGTCGCCGAACGGGACGAAGTAGCCGAGAACGATGCGCTCCCCGAATCCCGCCTTGTTCGACGGATTCGTCAGCAGTAGGCGAGGGATGAGGAACCCCTGCGCGCGGTCGGCCTTCGTCGGCCAGATGAGGCGCGGGAGCCAGACGAGAGGCAGCTCGCGGGCGCGGAACGAGACGCCGTGCATGTACGCGTAGTCGTCGAGCGTGACGTCGGCGCGGGCGACGTGGAACGACCATGCCGGCCGGTCGAGGTCG
>DASYSN010000396.1:0-4480 GCA_036003305.1 Thermoanaerobaculia bacterium | reverse complement strand
CGGCTGGAAACAGCGGCTGGCGCTCGCGGCCGCGCTGATGCACCGGCCGCGCGTGCTCTTTCTCGACGAACCGACCGCCGGCATCGATCCGGTTGCGCGGCGCGAGCTGTGGGACCTGCTCTTCGAGCTCGCCGGCAGCGGCGTCACGTTCTTCGTCACGACACACTACATGGACGAAGCGGAGCGCTGCGCCTCGGTCGCATATCTCTACCTCGCGAAACTGATCGTCAGCGGTCGGCCGGAAGCGCTCAAGCAGCTCGACGAAGTGACACCGAAGGGAACGCGGCGCGTTCAGGCCGAGGGGAAGGAGAGCGTCGCCGTGCTGATGACGAGCGCGAAGACCCTGCCGTACATCAAAGCGGCGACGATCTTCGGAACGTCGTTGCACCTGCTGATCGACGCGAACGTCGACGATCAAAAGGTCGAGTCCGACCTCAGAAACTTCGGGGCGGGCGACGTCACGGTGCATCCGATCGAGCCGACGCTCGAAGATGTCTTTGTACAACTCACGATGACGCGCGGCCGCGAGGTCGAGGCGCAACGGGCGGAGGCGAGTCGATGAATGGGTTCTGGGCCGTCTTCCGCAAAGAGTTGACGCAGATGATCCGCGATCGCGGAACGTTCTTCTTCGCGCTGTTCGTGCCGGTCGGAGAGCTGATTCTGTTCGGCGTCATCGACATGAACGCCAAGAACATTCCGACGGTCGTGTTCGACGAGAGCAAGACGCAGGAAAGCCGAACGCTCATCACGCAGTTCGGCGCGACGTCGTATCTGCAGGTCATCGGCGAAGTGCATTCGCGCGACGAGATGCAGCACGCCATCGTCTCTGGCCAAGCGCAGGTCGCCGTCGAGATCCCGCCGGACTACGCGCGAAATCTCGCCGCCCAGCGCCAGGCGACGGTCAGCGTGGTCATCGACGGCTCCGATTCGAGTGTCGCGTCGCAGGCGCTCAATGCCGCGAACGGCGTCGTTCTTCAGGAGAACTTGCGCCGGCTCATGGAGCGCGCCGGCGCGACCGAACAGGCGATCGATCCGCGTCCCGAGATGCTCTTCAATCCCGACATGCGTAGCGCGAACCTCCTGATCCCGGGCCTGATCGCCATCCTGCTCACCTTCTCCGGGACGATTCTCTCGGCCTTCGCAATCGTGAAAGAGCGCGAGCGCGGCACGCTCGAACAGTTGATGGTCACGCCCGTCTCGCCGCTCGCCGTCGTCCTCGGCAAGATCCTTCCGTACCTCGGCCTCGCCTATCTCGAGCTGCTGATCGTCCTGGTGCTGATGCGCGTCGCCTTCCGCGTCCCAATCCACGGCAGCATCCCGCTACTGCTGTCGCTCTCGAGCGTCTACCTGCTCGCACTCCTCTCGTTCGGCCTCCTGATTTCGTCTCAGGCAGCCTCACAGATGGAGGCGATGCAGCGCGCCATGGGCATCATGCTGCCGTCTGTGCTCCTGTCCGGCTACATCTTCCCCATCGCCTCGCTCCCACTGCCGCTTCAGGTCGTCTCGCATCTGCTTCCGGCGACATACTTCATCCGCATCGCCCGCGGAATCATCATCCGCGGCGCCAGCTTTGGCGACCTCCTCAACCCGGTCCTCGCACTCTTGGGCATATCGGTCGTGTTGATCGCGGTTAGTGCACGTGCATTCAAGAAGACGGTGAGCTAACCTTCTGACGATGGCAACCACTTTCACCGCGGTATACGAACCAGCCGAGGAGGGCGGTTACGTCGCATTCATTGAGGAATTGCCGGGCGCAATCTCGCAAGGCGAAACGCTCGATGAAGCAAGAGCGAACCTGAAAGAAGCGGTGACGCTGATTCTCGAAACGAATCGCGAGCTCGCGCTTCAGGGCGTGGACGGAGCTCACGTGGTTCGAGAGAAGCTGGTCGTCGGCGACTGACGCTCACTTCTCAATCGGAACAGGTATTTCCAGATCGCGGCAGATACGACGCAGCGTTCCTGTCTTGATCTCATTGTGTCGCGGAACGGCCGCCGCTTTGTGAGTGCTTGGATGCACGTAGATCGTGTGAGCACCGCCTTCGCGATGTACGTAGCAACCATGCCGTCTTAGGTGATCTTCGAAGGCGCGCCGCTTCATTTACAGCACGTAGCGCGAGAGGTCCTCATCGCGAACCGTGTCGGCGAGCACGCGCTGGACGTAGGTCGCGTCGATCGTGATCTGTTCGCCGCCGCGGTCGCTGGCGTCGAACGAGAGCTCATCGAGGAGGCGCTCGAGGATCGTGTGGAGGCGGCGGGCGCCGATGTTTTCGGTTTTCTCGTTCACGATCGCCGCGTAGCGCGCGATTTCGCGGACGGCGTCATCGGCGAAAGTCAGCTTCACGCCTTCGGTGCCGAGGAGCGCGACGTATTGCGTGGTGAGCGCGTTCTTCGGTTCGCGGAGGATGAGGACGAAGTCGTCTTCCGTCAGCGAGTCGAGCTCGACGCGGATCGGGAAACGGCCCTGCAGCTCCGGGATGAGATCGGCCGGCTTGGCGACGTGGAACGCGCCGGCGGCGATGAAGAGGATGTGGTCCGTCTTCACCATCCCGTACTTCGTGTTCACGGTCGTTCCTTCGACAATCGGGAGCAGGTCGCGTTGCACGCCTTCACGCGAGATATCGGGTCCGTGCGAGGCGTTCTGGCGGCCGGCGACCTTGTCGATCTCGTCGAGAAAGACGATCCCGCTCTGTTCCACCCGGTCGATCGCCTCGCGGGACACGCTCTGTTGATCGACGAGCTTTTCCGCCTCCTCGGCGATGAGGAGCTCGCGCGCGTCGCCGATGCGGACCTTCTTCCTTTTCGAGCGTCCGCCGAAGAGTCCGGGCAGCATGTCTTTCATGTTGATGCCCATCTCCTCGACGCCTTGCGCCGTGAAGATCTCGAGTGAGGGATTGCTCTGCTCCTTCACGTCGATCTCGATCTCGCGCTCGTCGAGTTTCCCTTCGTCGAGCCAGCGCCCGAGCTTGTCGCGCGTCTCGGTCGGCGCTTCGCTCTGCGGTTCTTCCGGTGCGACGAACGCAGGGCGGGCGGCGGGGCGGCGCGAGTCGGGAAGAAGAATGTCGAGAATGCGTTCGCGTGTGTTGCGCTCCGCCGCTTCGCGGACGGCGCGCTGTTTCTCTTCCTTCACGAGCTTCACGCCGAGCTCCGTGAGATCGCGAACGATCGACTCGACGTCGCGGCCGACGTAGCCAACCTCGGTGAACTTCGATGCCTCGATCTTGAGAAAAGGCGAGTGGGTGAGCTTGGCGAGCCGTCGCGCGATCTCCGTCTTTCCGACGCCGGTCGGCCCGATCATGATGATGTTCTTCGGTGCGATCTCGTCGCGCATGTCGGCCGGGAGCTGCTGGCGGCGCCAGCGATTGCGCAGCGCGATGGCGACCGCGCGCTTCGCGGCGCGCTGCCCGACGATGTACTTATCGAGCTCGAGGACGATTTCTTTGGGAGTGAGGCGTTCAGCGGCGGACTCAGTCTCGCCAGGGAGTTGGATGACCATTCAGAGGCTCTCGACCGTGATGTTGTCGTTCGTGTAGATGCAGATTTCGGACGCGATCCGGAGCGACTCGCGCGCGATCTCGTCGGCCGTCATCTGCGTGTGCTTCATCAGAGCGCGGGCCGCGGCGAGCGCGAAGGCGCCGCCCGAGCCGATCGCGAGGATTCCGTCTTCGTCCGGCTGGATGAGATCGCCGGTCCCGGAGAGCAGGAACGACTTCTCCCCGTTCGCGACGATCAGCATCGCCTGGAGCTGGCGCAGGTACTTGTCCATGCGCCAGTCCTTCGCCAGCTCGACGACGCTCCGCTCCATGTTACCGCGATACTCCTCCAGCTTCGCCTCGAAGCGGGAGAACAGCGCGAATGCGTCGGCCGCGGAGCCGGCGAAGCCGGCAAGGATCTTGTCGTGATAGAGGCGGCGGACTTTTGCCGCGCCGTGTTTCATGACCGTGTTGCCGACCGTCACCTGTCCGTCGCCGGCCACGGCGACTTTGCCGTCGCGCCGGACGCAAATGACCGTAGTTGCGTGGATCTCTTCCATCAGGGGGCGAAGTCTATCGGAATGGGCGCTTCGAGCACGCCGAGGCTGGCGTGCTCGAGTTTCCAGGCGTGCAGCATCAGGCGCGGCGCCGGCGGGCCGGCGTAGCGCCGGTCGCCGAGGACCGCGTGTCCGATCGACGCGAGATGGATCCGGATCTGGTGCGTCCGGCCTGTCTTGATCTCGCATTCGACCAGTCCGTCGCGAGGCCGGATGATCGTGATCGCCTCTTTCCCGTCGATTGGCGTGTCGATCGTCGACGGCTCAACCGTACCCGCGACCACCGCGACGTACGTCTTCTTGATGGCGCCGGTCGCGAACAGCTCGGACAGCTCAGCGGCGGCTTTGCGCGTCCGCGCAAAGAGCACCACCCCACTCGTCGGCGTGTCGATGCGGTGCACGAGGTAGATCTCGCGATACTTCGCGCGCAGCAACTCCTCGGCGGAGCGCATC
>DASYSN010000395.1:0-7660 GCA_036003305.1 Thermoanaerobaculia bacterium | reverse complement strand
GGCCGCGGAGTTTACGTGAGAACGTTTCTCGTCGTCCTTCTCATCGTCCTCGTCGTGATCGGCGCGGCCGTCGTCTACCTGATGGTGACGACGCCGAAGGAGAGCGCGGGGATCCGCTTTCCGCTCTCGCCGGCGCAGCGCGCATTGCTAGCGAGCGTTCCGGCGAGCGCCGAGTCGTTCGCGCTGATCCCCAACGCTGCGTCGCTGGAGGCGAAGCTCCGCGCGAACCTGGTCACACGAGAGGCGGTCGACGACTACCGCCAGCGGGCCACCCTGCCGTCGCCCTGGATGCTCGGAGGGGCCGACGTCGTCGTCTGGCGCAGCGGCAAGGCGACGACGTATTTCGTCCGCCTCGACGCCGTCCGCTCCCTCCTCGCCCACATCTACCTAATGGTGGCGGGTGACGCCGGCCCGACGCGGCTCCTGATCAACACATCTCTTAACGACGAATCGCCGATCCCCGCAGCCGAGATCGACCAGCTCCTCGCCCTCGGCGGGTCGCTTCCGGCCGGTGAGGCGTTGGTCGTTCAGCGCGAGGAGTCACGCGGAGCCTATCCGCCGATCGGCCGGCCGAGCGTGAGCACCGTGACGATCACCCCAGCATCCATAGATATATCCAGTGTGGCGCCGGCAATCGTGCCGGCGGTCCAGCCGACGGCAGGATTGCCGGCGCCACACAGATTCGCGCGGAATGCGATCCTCACCGCGAACTTCACCTCCGCTCCCCGGCTGATCGAGGAATCGAACCGACTCCTCGGCGCGAAAGCGTCGGTCCTCTTACGGGACGGCGGGGCGGTGGTGCTCTACTCCGTCGACTCCGGCCGGCTTCTCCCGCGTCCGCGCGAGGTCGTCGTCATTCCCAACACTCCCGAGCGCCGCGCTCTGCTCGATCAGCTCCTGAAGCTCCAGGTCGCCTTCCCGGTCCAGACCGCGGAGGCCGGAAACGAGCTTCTGGTCGCATTCGACGATGACTCCATCGCGAAGTACAAGGCTGATACGTTCGACACGCCGACGCTCGCCGGAAATCGTTGGTCGATCCGTATCGATCCGCAAAAAGCGCTGCCGACGCTCGAGCAAGTCAGCGACAATACGGGACTCCGCCTGATCGCGCCGCGCCTCTTCCGGTCCGCCCGTGATCTGAACGACTGGATTGAGCATTTGAAAGCCGCCCGCTCGGTCGAGGCGGCGGCGAGCACGACCGCCGCCGGCGAGGAGTTGCGCGTCCGGATCGCGGCGAAATAGTCTTGCGGGACACGAGGTTACGGTGCTTTCCGGCTGCGGGCGAGGTGTGTCCGCGGCGTCTCCCCGCATGACCAGAGACATCATCCATTTCGACGAGATCGACGAGCACGGGCCGCAGGAGTACCACGGCACCTTCACGATCGACGTCTCGGAGCTCGACCGCGAAGAGGTCTCGAACCTCGCGCCTGTCGAAGCAGAGGCACGCGTCGAGGTGGGGAACCTGACCGGTGAGTACGTCGCGGACGGGACCGTGAAGTTCACGGCCGATTTCGACTGCTCGCGCTGCCTCGATCCGTACCCGTTTGCCGCCACTTCCACCTTTCACGTAAGATTTCGGCCTCGTTCCGAGGTCACAGAAGAGAACGAAGAAGTCGAGATCACTCAGCCCGAGGAGCTCGACGTCGAGTTCTACTCGGAACGAAGCGTTCCGCTGCGCGACCTTGCCATCGAGCAAGTGCAGCTCTCGATTCCGATGAAACCACTTTGCAACGAGAACTGCCTCGGCCTCTGCCCTGAGTGCGGCAAAAACCGCAACAAGGAGCAGTGCGCCTGCGCGCCGGCAGCGGACGAGCGCTGGGGCGCTCTCGCCGACATCCGCGACCAGCTTGCGAAGAAGATCAACAATTAACAGACATCAGGAGCTCTGACGATGCCAAATCCAAAAAGACGCCACTCCAAAGCCCGCACCCGTACGCGCCGTGCGCACGACTTTCTCGAGCAGAAGTCGCTCTCGACCTGCCCGCAGTGCCATGAGGCGAAGATGCCGCACCGCGTCTGTCCGAAGTGCGGCTACTACAAGGGACGCGAAGTCATCGCGGTCAAGGACGCACTGTAGTCCGAGGTCGCCGCGGTGGCAGCCTGTAGGATCGCTCTTGACGCGATGGGCGGCGATCACGCGCCGACCGAGGTCGTCAAGGGCGCGCTGATCGCGGCCCGCGAGTATCCCTCCGTTCACATCATCCTCGTCGGACGCGAGGATGCGATCCGGCAGCACCTCGGTACGGCCACGCCGTCGAACATCGAAATCGTCCACGCCGCCGAAGTCGTCGAGATGGACGACACCGCGCTCGCTCCGATCCGGAAGAAGCGCAACTCCTCGATCCGCATCTGCGCGAATCTCGTCCGCGACGGACTCGCGAACGCGATGGTCTCCGCCGGACACACCGGCGCCGCAATGACCTCGGCGTACATGGTCCTCGGCACGATCGAAGGGGTGAACCGTCCCGCGTTGGCCGCGATCCTTCCGAGCACGAAGGGGCATACCGTGCTCCTCGACGTCGGCGCGAACGTCGACACGAAGGCATCCCACCTCCGGGAGTTCGCCGTCATGGGCCACTTCTACGCGCAGATGATCTTTGGCATTGAGCATCCGCGCGTCGGCCTCCTTTCGATCGGCGAGGAAGAGGGGAAGGGGAACGAGCTGACGAAGGAGACGTTTCGCGTCCTCAAGGAGACGGGGCTCAATTTCATGGGCAACGCCGAAGGACGCGACATTTACAACGGGAACGCCGATGTTGTCGTCTGCGACGGTTTCATCGGCAATGTCGTCTTGAAGGCTTCGGAATCGCTCGGCGAGTTCGTCTCGAAGACGCTCCGCGCCGAGGTGACGCGCACGCCGATCCGCAAACTCGGCGCGTTGCTCACCAAGCGCGCGTTCGATGACCTGAAGAAGCGGATGGATTACTCCGAGTACGGCGGCGCTCCGCTCCTCGGCGTCAAAGGCGGATGCATCGTCTGCCACGGCCGCTCGAATGCGAAGGCGATCAAGAACGCGATCCGCGTCGCGCGCGACTTCGCGACGAACCGGATCGACGTGAAGATCCAGGAACGCGTCGCCGATCTGCATAAGCGCGAGCACGAAAGCGCTGCGCTGGCCGATCAGGCGACCTGAGGGAACCGCGCCCGGATCGTCTTCTTCGGCGGTGCGGGATCCCACATCGGGATGATGCGCGCCAGACCGTGACCAGCGGCCTTGCTGCGGAAGTAGAGCTCATGCTCCCACTCGACTTCCGCCATCTCGAGTAAGCAGTCGATGAGATCTTCGCGGCCGCACGCCATCGCATAGTCCGCGGCGATCTCGTACTCGACGATGTTTCCGCGCTCCAGCCGCCCGGCGCCGTACATCGGAAAGAACCATCCGCCGATGTGACAGAGCCCCGCGATCGTGTGGCCGATCATCCAGAAGATCACTTCGCGAACTTTCTTCGCTCGTCCACCGAGGTCGCGCAGCATGTCGCCGACGAGCTGGCGGTGATGCCACTCCTCAGCCTCGATCTGCTGGATGCGCGTGCGCTCGGCCGGATCCTTGACGCTGCGCCAATGCCCGGCATACGCGAAGCCGGCCGCGAGCTCGCCGGAGTAAGCGCCCTGCAACTGCCGGATCAGCAGTTGTCGTGGATCGTCGCGCACGGTGCAATTGTATGATTCGCCGCGTCATGCAGCATCACACCGCATTCGTCTTTCCGGGGCAGGGGAGTCAGTACGCCGGAATGGGGAAGGACGTCGCCGAGAAGTATCCGGTTGCCCGCCGGGTGTTCGACGACATTGACGCCGCGCTCGGCTTCTCGATTTCCCAGCTCTGCTTCGAAGGCCCCGACGATCAGCTCAGGCTGACCGAAAACACGCAGCCGGCGATCCTCGCCGTCTCCGCCGCGATTCACGCGGTTCTCGAAGACCTCGGCGCCACCCGACGCGACATCGTCGCCGGCCACTCCCTCGGCGAGTACAGCGCCATCGTCAGCGTCGGTGGCCTCACCCCTGCCGAGGCTGCGAAGATCGTGCATCTGCGTGGAAAGTTCATGCAGGAGGCGGTGCCGGTCGGCAGCGGCGCGATGGCGGCGCTGATTGGACCGAGCGTCGAAGACGCGCGAGCGATCTGTGAAGAGGCGGCGCAGGGCGAGGTCGTCTCGGTCGCGAACATCAACGCGCCGGGCCAGATCGTCATCGCCGGAACGAAAGCCGGAATCGATCGCGCGATCGACGTCGCGAAGAAGCGCGGCGTCCGCCGGGCGTTGCCGCTTCCAGTGTCCGCCCCCTTCCATTGCGACCTGATGAAACCAGCCGAGGAGCGGCTGAAGCCGATCCTCGACGACGCTCCGTTCAAAGACCTCTGGTGCTCGCTCGTCTCGAACGTCGATGCGTCACCGATCGGAACGGCGACCGCGGTGCGCAACGCGCTCGTGCGGCAGGTCGTCTCGCCGGTGCGGTGGGTCGAGTCGGTGCAGAAGATGATCTCGATGGGCGTGCAGCGCTTCGTCGAGATCGGTCCGAAGAACGTCCTCGCCGGGTTGATCGGCCGGATCGATCCGAACGTCGAAGTGCTGAACGTCAGCGACGTTCCGTCGATCGAGGCGTTCGTCGAGAGAACGGCGGAGAAGACGAATGAACATTGATCTGACCGGAAAACACGCGCTCGTCACCGGCGCGTCGCGCGGAATCGGCGAAGCGATCGCGCGCCGTCTCGCCGAGAGCGGCGCTCGGGTGACGCTCGCCGCAAGGAGTAAGGAACGCGTCGAGCAACTCGCAAGCGAGATCGGTCCGAACGCGCATTCGCTGGAGCTCGACATCACCGCCCCCGACCTTCGCGACAAGGTCAAGGCGCTCATCGAGCAGCAGGCGGTCGACATCCTCGTGAACAACGCCGGAATCACCGACGATCAGCTCTTCCTTCGCATGAAACCGCAGTCGTGGGAGACGGTGCTCCGGACGAACCTCGACTCCGCCTTCCACATCACCCAGGAAGTGGTGAAGAAGATGATCCGCGCGCAATGGGGGCGGATCATCAACATCTCCTCCGTCGTCGGCCTCATGGGCAACCCGGGACAGGTCAACTACGCGTCGTCGAAGGCGGCGCTCATCGGCTTCACGAAGGCGCTCGCGCTGGAAATCGGCTCGCGCAACATCACCGTGAACGCCATCGCACCCGGTTTCATCTCGACGGCGATGACCGACCAGATGACCGACGAGGCGCGCTCCACGCTCGAATCCCGCATCGCCCTCCGCCGCCTCGGCACCGTCGACGACGTCGCCTACGCCGTCGTCTTCCTCGCGTCGGAGCAGGCGAGCTACATCACCGGCACGGTGCTCAACGTCAGCGGCGGGCTCTATACCTAGCCGCGTTGACGATCGCGTAGGCGGCGTGGCGCACCTTGTCGACCTGCTCGTGCAGCGCTGACTCGACGCGCATCACGTCCGCTTCCGGGATGTAGAAGTGCTCCGTGGCGCGGGCGTAGGCGAGGAAGCGCTCGCGGCTGAGGAGGAGTTGCGTTGCGTGCTCTCCGATCGCGTCGCGCTTCTTCTGTTGCTCGGTTTCGGTGAGCTGGATCGAGAAGCGTGTGCGCTCCGGCGGGACGTGGCCGTGAACGACATAGGTCGCGATGACCTGCGTTTCGATGGCGCGATGGGAGAAGTAGGCGGCGGCCCGGTGGTCGCTGTGGAAGTCGAAGACCGATGGCACGACCGCGAGCGTCGGCCGGAAGTCGCGCGCGTGATTCTCGATCGCGGTTCGCACAGCCCCGTCGTCGGCGCGAGCCATCGACGAGAGCTGCTGATCGGGAAAACGGAGGAAGTGAGCGCAGTCGCCCGGCGCGCCGAGGAGCTGGAGGCCGGCGACCGCTTCCTTGGCGCGCAGCGCCGCCCACCCTTCGCGATCGGCCGTAGTGATGCGCCACTTCCGGAGCTGCGCGCGCTGTGGCCACGGATTGCTCTCGCCGTTCGTGAGAAAGAGGACGCGAACCTCGCCGCCCGCCGCAATCGCTCGCTGGATGACGCCGCCGGCCGAAATGACGTCGTCGTCCGGATGGGGTGCCACGATCAGCACGCGCTCGAGCGGCGGGAGATCGGACATCAGAAGTCGAGGTCCTTCGGGTGGAACGGCGAGAAGCCGCGCGCGAACGCCGGCGCCCAGAGGACTGCGTAGTGCGTATCGTTCGGCGGCGCGAACCTGTGGGGCCCCGCTGCGAGCATGCGCGGTGCGTTCGGACCGCCGTCGAGCATTCCCTGCGCGAGTCCGTTCTTGTCGATGACGACGTACTCGCCGGGGATCGCGATAGTGAACATCCCGTCAGGTTTGATCCACTGGCCGGAGGCGCGGAGCCGTCCCATATCGAGAAAGTTAGCCGAAAACAGCGCGCGTGAGCGCGGCGGCCAGAACGGACCGTCCGCCTGTGCGACGTGGCAGTTCACGCGCACCGCGTCTTCCCACATCGAGTCGCGCAGCAGATTGTGCCGCATCGCCTCGCGCGTGATCGTCTCGAGCACCCAGTAAGTCGGCCGTCGGCGGTAGACCGTCTCTCCCTTGAAATCGCTCAGCGGTTCGCCCGGCGCGGCGAGCCGCAGCGCCTGGTGCATCATCGTCACCCACTCCGTCGTCTGGTCGCGGAACCGGTCGGTATAGTGAACGAGTCCGGCGAGACAAAGTACCGCGGCGACAGCGTAAGCAGTAGCGAGTCGCGTGGTCGTCGTGCAGATCCGGATCAGCCACGCGACGACGAAGATCGCGAGCAGCGGCATCATCGGAAGGACGTCGCGGGGCGAGATGAGAATCCAGAACCCGCCGAGCGTGATCGTGAACATCCCGAACAGCATGCCGAGGTAGAACCGCGTGCGCGACGTCTCGTCGAACGTCCGCCGGCGTCCGAAGTGGGACGCGTAACGGAGGAGGAGGATCAGCTCGATCGGGTAGAGGAACCGCAGCAGGCTGACGTTCGGGCGCGTCGCCGCGACGAGCTCGTTGAATTTGAAAACGCAGAAAACGAGGTTCGGCCACGCGCCGAGGTGGACGAAGTAAACCGCCACGATCGCGGGGGCGATCGCGAACCCGGCGGTGAAGACCAGCGACTTGGTGACTGACGCGCCAATGTGAAACTTCTCTTCGCGGATCAGAAACGGGAGCGCCACCGCGGCGAAGGCGAGCGAGATCACGAGCAGCATCGTCTTCAGCGAGACGCAGAGGGCGATGCCGAGGACCAGGCCGACTGCGAAAACGCGGGCGAGCGTCATCGGGCCGCCGGTCAGCACGACCAACGCGACGACGCAGACCGTGTTCCACGCGTTGTCGGTCCGGTATTCGATCGACTTCAGAAAAAACGGCGGAAAGAAGCTGAGGAGGACCGTCGACGCGACCGCGACACGGCGCGACCAGAAGCGGCGCGCAATCACGTACGTCCCCCAGAGCACGACGGCATACAGCGGCAGCATCGGCCCGCGCATCCAGAGGAGGATGTCGTCGCGCTCGCCGAGCGGCTTCAGGATCCAGGATGTGACGATGTGGAAGAGCGGAGCGTGGTTGTCGAAGTAGTCGCGGTACTGCACGAGCCCCTGCGTCCACCCCCACGCGACGTGCAGGTGCTGCGGCTCGTCGGAGTCGAAGCGATAGCGGAAGTAGCAGACCGCTCGCAGCACGACCGAGGCTGCGGCG
>DASYSN010000394.1:0-9687 GCA_036003305.1 Thermoanaerobaculia bacterium | reverse complement strand
GTAGCGGACGACGGCTTGGCCGTTGGCGCCGAGCGGGTCCTGGTAGTGCGGGTCGTTGCCGGTGGCGTCGGACCAGGTTTCTTCGAGCGGTTTGCCGAAGAACTGTTTGAGGTCGGGGCCGTTCTTGCGCCAGCCCAACGGCAGGATGCGGTTGTCTTTGAAGTGGCAGTCCTGGCGGATGAAGCTCGTGGTGAAGTTGCCGTCGGCGTCCTTGAGGAGCTCTTCGAAGATCTGGACCTGACCGTCGTTCGTGATCGGGTTGCCGGTCCAGAAATGGGGCTGGAAGGCGTGACCATTCGGACCCGTGGAGCCGTTGTACTCGGATGGGAGGACGTTCCCCTTCATGTCGGTGATCGCGCCGATGGAGTTGGTGCGGCCGGACTCGAAGAGGATGGCGTTGGTCGTCGCGTCGCGGACGACGAAGTCGATGAAGGCGCGGCGGAAGCTGACACCGCTCGGGAAGCGATGGCCCGTCAGGTTGGTCACTGTGACGTCGGCGGTGAGCGTCGAGCCGTTCAGCGCAGGTTTGCTGACGGCGAGCGTCGCGGTCTGTTCGGCGGCCTGCTCGAGGAAGTTGCGCTCGGCGAACGGGATGCCGCCAAACGTCGGATTCGCGGAGCAGCCGCTCGCCATGTAGTCGCAGGTGCGGACGCCGAGGTCGGCGCTGAACTGGCTGAACATCTCGAGCAGATAGACGTTCAGGCCCTGGAACTGATGCCGCGCGACGCCGGAGGTCCGGAGCGGAACGTTGAGCTGATCGTTCGGCGCGCGGCGCTCGGCCGCGGGGTACTGGTTGTCCTCGACGTTCGCGATCTTGGTCTGCAGGACGCTGCCGTTCAGCGAGTCGGACATGTGGCAGTCCTGGCAGGTCTTCACGCCGCCGCTATAACGCGTCGGATCGTTGATCACGTTCTGGAACGAGCTGTTCACCCACTCGAGGTAGGTCGCCTGTTCGTACGAGAACTTCTCCTGCTGGCACGCCTCGGCCTTCGCTTCTTTCTCCGGCTGCGAGATCGCGTCGAGCACCGGCAGGTGGATGGTGTGGCACGTTCCGCAGATGCGGCCGTTCTGCGTGTAGGCGTCGTGGACCGGCTGGACGCCGAGGGTGTTCTTCATCGGCAGCGTGACCGGGTTCTTGAACGGACCTTCGAGGCCGTCGGCGGCGGTGAGCTGGAACTTGCCGGTCGCGTCCTGCTCGATGAACTCCATCTCGCTCTTGTGCTCCGTGCTCTTGATGTGGTGGCAGACGGCGCAGCTGATGCCGTCGCGCCCGAGGGCGCCGTACTCGAAGCGCGGGTCCTTCAGGTCGGTGATCTGCGGGATCTCGGTGGTGTACGGCTCTTTGCCGTTCGTGCGCATCTCGAGTTGCCTCTCCCCCATCGCGTTGTGGCAGGAGAAGCAGAGGTTCGTGATCGCGACTTTCTCGTCGGGCTTGTGCGACGTCAGGTACGCCAGCTCGCTGTCGAGCTGCGCGTAGAAGACAGGATCGCGGCCGGCGAGTCCCATCGGCGACCAGCGCCACTCGCCGTACGGTCCGATGTTGACGAGCGGTTTGTCCGGCACGCGGTCGTCGGTCACGAGCATCGGATTGCCGGGCGACTTCGCGCCGGCGTGGCACCCGAAACATTGATCGGAGGTGACGAAGTGCTGCGGTGTCACCGGCGGCGAGACGACGTGGTCGTAGTTCTCCCCCGGCAGCGGATTCGGTTTCGGCGTGACGTTCGTGCCGGCGTAGAAACGCGACCAGTCAACGCTGACCAGCGGATGCGGCGCCGAGGCCTCGGCCTGCATGGCGTTCGGCAGCGAGTGCGGATGCGCCTCGGCGACGAGATCCTTCAGGCGCGCGCTCGCGAGGTCGAGCTTCCCGAACGGCGAGAGCTCGCGCCGCGCGTCGGCGGCCGGCGTCGGAGGCGGCTGCACGCCGCCGCCGTTCCAGAACCATGAGTTGTCGTCGACGAAGGTGAGGTAGTTGCCCGGATGTCCCTTGAGGTTGTTCTCCGCCGAGAAGGTGTGCTCGCTCTCCGCCGAGGCGTGACAGCGCGTGCAATAGAGACCGAAGCCGGTGTTGAAGACGCTGAACGGCTGCTGATAGCTGTCGAGCGGCGTGTTGAAGATCTCGCCCCAGTACCAGCCATCCGCGGCGCCTTTTCGGTCGCGAATCATGAAGGTCCAGTCGTAGATCTTGACTCCGCTGAAATAGGTGCGGAGCTGCTCGTCCGTCCAGCCGTTGTACTGCGACGCGGGCGCTTTGAACTGCTCCTTGATGATCATCGCGCCGTCGGGCAGCTCACCCTTCCGTCCCCCTTCGATCCACTTCCCCACCTCGGGCGAGTACCAGACGCGCACCGCGGGATGGGTGCCGTAGTAGTTGCCGGCGATGAACGGCCCGGTGTCACGGACCGCTTTGTCTTCACACCAGCCGAGGGAGACGTACTTGTACGACTTGAGGAAGTTGCCGACGATCGTCTCGTACGCGCCGGGGTCGTTGTCTTTCGCGTAAGAGCTCGGGAGCGGAAGGCCGGAGAGCGCGGCGCTGGTGCAGGGCGTGGCGGAGTACGCCGACACGGAAAACGCAAACGCGACGACAGCGGTGACCAGAGACCTGCCCATGAGCCCTCCCGCGCTGTAGTTAATGGATGGAAATGGGACCCGGATGTCAGAATAGCACGCGGGTTCTGTGTGGCGCCGGCGCCCTCGCCGGCGCAGTCAAGTACGGTCGCGCCGCAGGCGCATCAATGCTTGATCGCGCCGGCGAGGGCGCCGGCGCCACACAGAACCACAGAACCACGCCTACCCGCAATTCGGCTTCTTCAGTTCGACCCTCCGGTTCTTCGCGCGGTTGTCGTCGGAGCTGTTCGGGACGAGCGGGACTTTGTCGCCGTAACCGCGGCTGGAGAGGCGATTCGCGGGGACGCCGTGGGCGATGATCCAATCCTTCACGGCGGCGGCGCGTTTGTCGGAGAGCGTCAGGTTGTAGTCGGGCTTGCCGACGTTGTCGGTGTGGCCGCCGATCTCTAACGCGAGCTTCGGCTCGTCCTTCATCAGCTTCACGATCTGGGTCAGCGTCGGTTCGGAGTCGGGGCGGATCGTCGCTTTGTCGAAGTCGAAGTTGATGCCGTAGAGCGCGACTTTGCAGTTGGTCTTCAGGCTCGCGACGTCGTTGCCGATGTCGGCGACGCGGTAGAGGAAGTGCTCGCCGGTCCGCGCGAAGATCCAGATGTCGCGGCCGTTCTTCGTGAAGTGGGCGTAGATGTTTCCCTGGTCCGGTTGCGCGTGGGTGATGGTCCAGCCGTTCTTCGTCAGCAGCTTCTGGTAGGCGTCGACGAAGGCGAACGTCGAGATCATCGGATCGCCTTTGTACTCCCTCTGAATGTAGCCGGTCGCGACGAGGCGCTGCTCGTGCTCCGCGACGTACGGATCGAACGGTCCGGTCTCATGCTCGCCGCGGATGAGGCGGAGGCTCGGCGGCGGCGGAAGGTATGGGATGGGATCGTTGTCGCCGAACTTCTCCGGCGTCGTCGCGGGCGCGGGGGCATTGATGACGAGCGGGTTCGGCGCGACCTCGACGAGATCCATGTTGCCATCGTGCGGGTCTTTTTCGATGTCGATGCGCAGGTAGGTCGGCGCGTTCGCGGGACCCTTCTGGAGGGTGGCGTGGACCATGCCGTCCTTCGGCTTGCTGTCGAGGTAGATCTCGCTGAATCCGAGCTTCTTCAACCGCGGCTCGAGCTCGGCCCATGTTTTCATCGAGTCGTACTTGCTCCACTGCTTCGGATCGAGAGCGGGCCAGAGGCGTGCGGACCAATGACGCCCGAGGATGTACTTCCAGTCGTAATCGTTCTTCCTCCCGTTCGGGAAACGGAACTTCCCTTGTCCGTAGTTCTCCGCGACGGTGTCGCTGCTGCGAATGGCGAAGAGTCCCTGGAACGGAACCCACTCCGGCAGTTTTTCGGCGACGACGATGCTGAACGCGAGCGCGATCGAAAGCAGTGTCGAAATCATGTTTCCGATTTTAATTGGGAGAACAAGGAACCGCCATCCGGAGAGCTGAACCGCGGTAGGATCACTGAAGGAGCGCTTGGATGAAGAGCTGGCTATTCATCGTTCTCGCAGCAGCGTCGCTCGCGAGCGACGCTCGGGCGCGCGACCTCGACATTGGATGGATCGAGCGACTGCCCCGGATGGACTATGTGGAGAAGCCGGCCGATCCGCGTCGCGACGGCTGGCCGGCGCCGGGACAGATCGTGACCTGGCGCGCGCACATCCGCAACTGGGATGGTGATGCGATTTCCGGCGTCCCGTACGAATGGCGCCTCGACGGCAACGTGGTCGCGGCGGGAACGTTTTCCGTCAGTGCGAATGGGACCGCGACCGTCGACCTGCCGTGGCAGTGGGAGTTCACGCGGCATTCTCTGACGTTCGAAATCGATCCGTCCGGCATCGTCGAGGAGTCGGAAAAAGGGAACGATTCGCTCTCCGTATTCACCGACTCGATCTCGGTCGGGTTCTACGTCGAACAGAAGACGTACGACTTTTTCCACCGCAACCAAGCGACTCTCGGCGTCGGCTCGAACAGCTTCGAAGACTTCGCTCAGCGGCAGATCGCGTTCATCAACACCATGTACGCGCAGGCCATCACCCTGGAGGCGCCGCAGGGAGTTCTGGACCGCTGGCGGCTCGATGAAATCGTGGTGGTCCCCGACAAGTCCCTCCCCCTGGTCGCGCCTCCATGGGCGGGCGATGTCAACGGCGAGGCGATCGATCTTCCGAATCTCGCTGATCGGAGCGTCGACGTCATCTACGGATTTCCCGATTCTTCTCCGGCGTACGGCGACGACACCGGACAATCGCAGGGGCAGGCAAGGTTCGCCGTCTACGACACGAACATTCGCCACGAACTGGGCCATGTCCGCTATCTCACTGACGTCTACCGATATTTCATCGTGAATGACGGGTCAACGCGGTTCGTCGACATCACGCAGAAGGGCCGGCCGGTGGCCGGAACATCACTGATGCCGCTGGAGCACACCATCCAGGTTTACGCCACGATCGAGCAGGGTTTGATGAACTCGGCACCGGGTTACCTCGATCGCTACAGCGCGGGCGCGCTCAATCTCATCGCCGGATATCGCGCGCGAGGACCGTTCGGCAACACCAAGGCGAATGACTTTCTAGGTGCGTTCCAGTACGACATCCCATCGGGCATTCGGATTCGCCTGGTGGATCCGTCGGGAGTCCCCATGGCGGGAGCGAATGTCTCGTATTACCGGGCGCACTACGCCTACGTTCCCGGGGAAGCGCAGGCCGGCTACCACTATTACGACTCCCCCGATTTTCAGGCCACCGCCGATGCGAACGGCGAAGTCGCGTTCGACGGCGACCCGATCGTCTACCCTCCGGATGTGCAGCGAATTCATTACTCGAACGGGCTGCCCGTCTTTCTGACGGGGGCTTCGATCATTCGCGTCCAGACGGGGAGCGACACGCATTTCGTATATCTGGACCTTCCCGCGGTGAACCGCGCTTTCTGGCGTGGTGAAAAGGACGCGGCGCATTTCGAGCTCGTCGTCGGCGCGTGGCCCTGCGCGACCGTTCCGGTTCTGCAGACGCCCGCGAGCCGAGCGCAGGTTCAGGCCGGAGGCGTCTCGCTCTCCTGGAGCCGGACGCCCGGCGCGGCAGGCTATCTCGTCTTTGCTTCCGTCGATGGCGGCCCGGACCGCGTCGTCACCGTCACGAACGAGCCGAGTGCGCTCGTCGACTTCGGAAGCGCGACGAACATCTCGTGGCACGTCGAGGCGCAGTTCAATCAGTGCATTGCTTCCGACTCGGCGATTTCCACGTTCCAGACCTATACGCCGCCGCCGCGCCACCGTGCCGTCCGATGATGCGCTGCCCGCCCACCAGACAGCATTACGCCAGCTTCACGGCTCTCGGTGCCATGTGGGCCTTCTGCGCGACCTCTTCGTCGCCCAGCCGGAGCTCTTCCTGCGGGTGTGCGAAGTAGTAGCCCTGGATCAGGTCGATGCCGAGGTCGCGGCAGGTCTCGTACTCCTCCTGCGTCTCGATCCCCTCGGCGATGGTCTTCGCGCTGATCTTGTGCGCCAGCTCGACGAGCATCTTCACGAGGTCCTGTTTGATCGGCTCCTGCGCGAGCGTCGAGACGAGGCCCTTCGTCACCTTCAGGTAGTCGGGCGCCAGCGCGGCGATCGCCTCGAGCGAGGCGTAGCCGGAGCCGGCGTCGTCGATCGCCACCTCGATCCCCTTCTCGCGGAACTCGTCGAGGAGGCGGCGGAAGACGGCGTAGTCCTCGATCGCGGCGCGCTCGGTCAGCTCGAGGACGAAGTTGCCGCGGTGCTCGGCGAAGAAGCTGGCCATCTCGTGGATGCGGAACTCCGACTCGCCGAACATCTCCGCCTCGAGGTTGAGGAGGAACTTGCGGTCGCCGAGGTTGAGGTTGCGGAGGCGGCGGAGCGCGCAGTCGAGCGCGATCGCCTCGAGCGCCCACGCGAGCTTCGTCTCGCGCGCGAACGAGAAGAGCATGTCGGAGTTGCGGAATGACGAATGCGCCGGGCCGCGCGTCAGGATCTCGTAGCCGAAGACCGTGATGTCGCGCGCGCGGACGATCGGCTGGAAGAGAGTCGTCACCCGCTTGCGACGAATGATGTCGCGCAGCTCGCGCGTGAGCTGCTTCTTCCGCTCCTGCTCCGCGTCGCGCACGACGTCGCCGGCGATCTGCATTCCGGCGTAGACCTGCCGCTCGAGCCGGATCTGCGGCTTGTAGTCGATGCGCGTGGCGCCGACGAAGAAGCCGATCTGCTCCGGCTGCATGCCGGGGAACCGCTCGCGCATGGAATGGATCAGCCGCTCGCGCAGGTCGTTCGACATCGACATCGAGACGTTCTCGGCGGAGAGGTCCTGCCCGCGCGTCTCATGAAAGACGTAGAAACTCGATCCGCCGATCCGCTGCACCGCCACGGTCGGGTTCCTGAATCGCGTCGACGCCTCGGCCACGATCAGCTCACCGGCGCGGCGGAGGAATTCGTCGAAGAACGCCCACCCGTACTCCGCCTCGATCGCCTCGTACTGTTCGATGTCGACGAAGACGAGACCGATCTCTCCCTGCTCGATCAGCACTTCTTTGACGTGGTCGAGGACCATCGGGACGCTGGCGAGGCCGGTGGCGCGGTCGAGCAGAAGGTTCTCGATGGCGGCCTTCGCGCTGGTCTGCTCGGCCGTGGTCACCGCCGGCCTCCGCCGTTCGAGCAGGCGCCGGATGCGGTTCACGACCTGGTCGCGGTCGAATGGTTTGACGAGATAGTCGTCGGCACCGACCTGGAGGCCGGTGAGACGGTCCTTCACTTCACCGCGGCCGGTCACGAGGACGACCGCGATCTGCGACGTCCGCTGCACCGCCTTCAGCGCCTGGCAGACTTCCCAGCCGCTGCGCTTCGGCATCATGACGTCGAGCAGGACGACCGCAGGCAGACGCGACTGCGCGATGGCGAGCGCTTCCTCACCGTCTTTCGCCACCAGAAAGTCGCAGTCCAGCGACCGAAGGTAAGTCTTCAGCAGGAGGACCACATCATCGCTGTCGTCCGCAATCAGTAGGACCGGCCGCTCGCCCATACGTCTGTTGAGGCGGGATCATTGCTTAAACGGTGCCGGGATAGCCAGTCCTCGGTCCTCGGTCCTCGGGTCCTCAGATGGCCATAACTTCGCAACCGCGATCCGAGGACTGAGGACCGAGGACCGAGGACTCTTCGTTGTGCTACTGTCTCCCCCCTCATCTCGCGGGACCTGAAAGGTCGAGCGCACTCATGATCAAGTTCGGGACGTCCGGCTGGCGTGGCATCATCGGCGAGGACTTCACCTTCGACAACGTCCGGATTGCCAGCCAGGGAGTTGCCAATTACCTCAAAAACTCCGGCCAGAAAGGCAGCGGCATGGTCGTCGCGTTCGACACCCGCTTCCTCTCCGAAAAGTTCGCCCTCGAAGCCGCCAAGATCCTCGCGTACAACGGGATCCAGGCGTTCCTCTGCAATCGCGACGTGCCGACGCCGTGCGTCTCGTTCGAGACGGTCCGGCGCAAGGCGATGGGGGCGATCAATTTCACGGCATCGCACAACCCGCCCGAGTACAACGGCCTGAAGTTCTCGACGTCGAACGGCGCGCCGGCGCTCCCCGAGGTGACGAAGGCGATCGAGCACGAGATCCATCTGCTCGAGGAGAAGCACCAGCGGGTCGACGTCTACGAAAAGGCGGAGCTGATCGAGACGATCGATCCGAAGGACCGCTACCTCACGGAGCTGCGCAACAAGATCGACATCGACGTGATCCGCAAGTCGGGTCTCCGCATCGCCATCGACGCGCTCTACGGCACCTCGCGCGACTACCTCGACTACTTCCTCCTCGAGGCGGGCGTCGAGGTGAAGATCATCCACAACTTCCGCGATCCGTACTTCGGCGGCTTCTCGCCGGAGTGCAATGAGAAGAATCTCGTGGAGCTGCGCGCGGTCGTCTCGAACGAGAAGTTCGACCTCGGCCTCGCGACGGACGGCGACGCCGACCGCTTCGGCATCATCGACGACCGCAATCGCTTCGTCTCGCCGAACGTCGTTTTGGCTCTCCTCGCCCTTTATCTCAAGCGCTATCGCAACATCCCCGGCGGACTCGCGCGGTCGGTGGCGACGACGCATCTCATCGATGCGATCGCGAAGAAGCTCGACGTGCCGCTGTACGAGACGCCGGTCGGCTTCAAGTACATCGGCGAGCTGATTCTCGCGGACAAGATCGCCCTCGGCGGCGAAGAGAGCGCCGGGATGTCGATGTACAAGCATCTCCCGGAGAAGGACGGCATCCTCGCCTGTCTCCTGGTCGCCGAGATGGTGGCGCGCACCGGCAAGAAGCTGAATGAGCTGATCGACGCGATGTACGAGGAGTTCGGCTACTTCTACTCCAAGCGCGCCGACATGAAGCTCACGCAGCAGATCAAGGACAGCCTCGCGCAGAAGCTCGCGAACCCGCCGTCGGAGCTCGACGGGATGAAGGTGACCGCGGTGAATAAGACCGACGGCGTGAAGCTGATCTTCGACTCATCGAACTGGCTCCTCTTCCGCCTGTCGGGCACCGAGCCGGTCGCGCGCATCTACGCCGAAGCGTGTAGCCCGAAGGACCTCAAACGCGTGCTCGACGCCGGCAAGCGATTCGTCGCGCCGACTGCGGCGCCATGAGGGTCCCCTACGACAAGCTGTTCCTCGCCTGCACCGGCCCCCGATGCAACGCCGAAACGCGCGGCATCGAGTGCGGCTCGAATATCCGCGATCTGCTCAAGGACACGAACAAGCAGGCCGGACGCAAGCCTACCGTCCGCATTCTCGCCACGAGCTGCCTCGACCTCTGCGACCACGGCCCCAACATGCTCGTCGAGCCGGATCACGTCGTCTACTCGCATCTCACGCGTGAGCTGGCCGTCGAGGTGTACCGCGGAGAGATGGGCGACGCCCCGAAGCGCGACGACCTGCAGCTCGACTACAACGAGTTCGCGAGCGGCGGCAGCAAAGCGCAGCGATAAAGCTTCTGTGTGGCGCCGGCGCCCTCGCCGGCGCGATTTAACAACAGTCACGCCGCCGGCGCATCAGTACTTTACTGCGCCGGCGAGGGCGCCGGCCCCACACAGAAGCTGGCCGC
>DASYSN010000393.1:0-11355 GCA_036003305.1 Thermoanaerobaculia bacterium | reverse complement strand
TCGATGTCGTCGGTCGCCTCGTCGAAGAGGCCGAGGGCCATGAGGAGGGAGGCGCGATCGTTCGCGGCGTTCGGGAGCGTGGGAAACGGATGCGGCTTCAGCCCGAGGATCGCGCGGTACGGCGGGAGTTGCTGGTAGATCGACGCGAGGCGTTGCAGCGCCGGCCCGCGGTTGCGCGCGGAGAGCAGAATGCGATCGGTCGCGGCCTGCTTCGCGGCCAGCCAGTTCTTCGCGGCGATGTCGCGCTCGACCTCGGCGTCACGTTTTTGAAGCTCCGAAGCCAACGACTGCGCGTCGACTCGGTTGCGTGCGAAGTATGGGAAGTGGGACGGAACGGTCGATCGGAGGCACTGCAAGTACGGGCCGAAAGAGCCGGACGCAACGCCGCGCCAGTACGCGAACTCCGGCACGTCGTACTTGGTGAGCAGCTTCGGCGAGACGTAGTTCAGCGCGCCGAGGGCCGCGATGTTGTTGTGCATCCCGATCATGGCGATCGCGTAGGCGAGCGACGCCTCGACCACCGCATGCTGGTTCGGCGCTGCCTTCCGGACCTGTACGAGGTCCGCGTTCGCCTCGGCGATGCGACGCTGCACGAGCCGCGTTCGCATCCGTTGCGTCAGCGCCGCGATCGCGGAGTCGGAGAAGACCGGCACGGCGATCGACTGCGACATCAGTTGCTCAGCGCCGCGGTCGTCGCCGAGGAGCTGGGCAGCGCGCGATGCGTGCCAGAAGAACGTCGCTTTCTGTTTGAGGTCCTTCGTCTCGTTCGCGCCGCGCAGGTACGTTTGCCGCGCGGCCGCAAACTGCTCCGCGCCGAACTGGCTGCGGCCGATCGCGAACAGCAGGTCGTCGTGCTTCTGCGGGAGTCCGCGCAACGCGAGCGAGAGAAGCGCGACGGCGCGGTCGAAGTGCCTGTGGTTGTGCATCGTGTCGCCGAGGGTGGCGAGCTGCTGCGCGTTGAGCCGCGCGACGAGCGGCGGCCGGTCGATGGCGAGAGCGGCACGGTCCGCGGCGTCGTCCATCGTGCCGCCTTGCAGGAGCTGCAGCGCGCGCGTCAGCGCTCCGTTCGCGTCGTCGCCGCGCATCAACGCCTCGACGATGTGCGCGTCGAGGTCGCGCTTCCGCTCTTTCGACGCGGTGGGATTCAGGCGGGACGCGAAATCGATCAACGCCTTCGCGCTGGCGCGCGCCAGAAACTCCGTCTCGTCGTCGATCGCCTCGTCGCGGTGCAGCGCGTTCGGGTACTCGAAGATGAGCGTCGTTCGATCGCGGCTTGCCGCCGCGTCATTGCGCGACGCCGAGTCGATTTCCGCCTGGTGAAAGAGGGCGAGGTCGCGAAACGGATTCCCCTTCGCCAGGAACGGCGCGAGCTTGCGCGCGGCCGGTGTCAGGTCGTTGTTCTCGATGCGCGCGCGGGCGTGGAGGTATCCGAGCGAGTACTTCGCATAGAGATCGCCGCGTTGCTTCTCGATCTGATCGAGCAGCGCATCGAGATCGGCTGGAGCGAGCGACTCGAACGTCTGCGTCCACTGCTCGAGCGGCGGGATGCCCTTCGGCATCGCCATCGGCGTGCCGCGGTGCGCGCGGCGCAACGCAACACGTCGCTGTACGTGCTGGCGCGAGAGAAAGACGATGAATGCGGCGAGCGCAGTCAGGACGACCGCGGTCGTTACAAGCGTCTTTCGGCGTTTCGGTCGCAATTGAAAATTGAAATTGAAAATTGAAAAAAGAGAAGGAGCGAACGGCCGCTTTTTCAATTTCTAATTTTCAATTTTCAATTCATCTCATCCGCGAGCGTCCCGCTACGAATCGCGTCCGGCGCCCGTCGCAGGATCTCGGCTCGTGCAATCGCGTAGCCAAGGATCGCGTCGACCAGCATCCGCTGACCGTCGCGCGAGAGAAGGATCAGCACCTTCCGCTTGATCTCGCGGATCTCGACGATGTCCTCCCACCGCATCCACCGCCCGCGCCGGCCGAACATCTTGAGCAGCCGGTTCTCGTACATCACGCCGTGATCGCTGAAGTAGATGTGATCCCCGTACTGCACCACCGCCGCCGCGAACGTGCCGAGGAAGAGCGCGATCAGTCCGAGGAACGGGAGGATCTCGACCTCGCTCCAGCCTTCTGCCAGGTAGCGAAACACCAGCGCCGCGGAGCCGAATACGGCCGCGCAGGAGATCAGCCGCGCGACGGGGGTGCGGTCGAACTTCAGGATGCGCTGGTTCGCGGCCATGCGCGGCTACCAACACGGGGCCGGTACAGCGCAATCCATTCGCGCGCGTGTTCCGGACGCCGGCGCCGCGGAGCAGCGCCTCGGACGCGTGTTCCGGACCCCGGCGCCGCGGAGCCGGACCTCGGACGCACGTTCCGGACGCCGGCGCCGGGGAGCCGGGGCCTTGAGTGCCATCCCGCAGTAAATAAACCATTTAACGCAACTTTTTCTTGACGAACGGCCTCAGCGGGCGCATATTGATGGTAGGAACTGAATCCTCATCGTAGAGCGGTTCCTGCGGCTAACGGCGGTACGAGAGTCCTGAAGAAGGGGACGCAGTTCGTACCGGTTGCGGGAGTCAGAGCTTAGCTCCTCCTGCCGCGGACCGGAGGCGTGCGCGCGCACGTTCCCGGAAATCACTCAGTCGGGAAAGTCGGCGTTTTGCCGTCTTTTCCACCGGTGGGCCGCCATGCGCTAGTCGACGAGTTCATGTCGCTCCCTCCGGTCTGCTCTTTGTCTCGGAGTTGATTTTAGAAAGGAGAGAGATATGAAAACCATGATCCTCAATACCCGCAGTACCACCCCGAACGCCCTTGCGGACACGCCGCAGACGCCGACGGAAACGCCATTTACGCCTCAGGAAGTGGTCGATCAGCTTCGCGCGATTCGTACGCGCATCGCTGACGTCACGCCGTTGACGAGCGCTCAGCGGGAGGCCGTGCGCGGTCTCTCGCGGATGGTCACCAACGAGATCCTGCAGGCGTCGATCGGCGCGATCGACTCGGCGCAGCTCGTGTCGCAGGCGGTCGGTCAACAGCCCGAGGATGTCCGTGCGCTGTATGACGAGTCGAACCGCTGGAACCAGGCGGAGGGGGAGCTCCGGACGCTGCTGAACGGCATCGCCGGGGCAAACCTCATCCGCCGCCAGCGTCTCGCGCTCATCATCAAGCAGGCGTACGGCGTCAGCGCGGCGCTGGCGAACGATCCGGCTCACGCGGAGCTCGTTTCGCAGGTGGCGGAGTTGAAACGGCTGAAGCGCCTGGCGCGCGGGAAGAAGAAACCCGCGCCTCAGACGCCGCCGCAAGCTCAAACGAAGTAGTCGTGTGATTGGGAGGGTGTGGGCCGGGCGCGCTGCAGCGCGCCCGGCCATTTCTCCGGTGACCCTCTGCTATCCTTCAACGCATATCGTCCCGATCGGAGGAAGCATGCGTAACACCTTCTTCGCGCTGGCGCTCTGCACGCTCGTCGCGCTTCCGGCACTGGCGCAGAACACTGACATCGAGGCGCTGTCCGGCCTCCAGTTCAACTTCGGCAACCCGGGGGCGCGGTCGCTCGGGATGGGTGGCGCGTTCATCGGACTCGCCGACGATGCGTCGGCGGCCGAGGCGAATCCGGCGGGGTTGACGATCCTGCGGAAGCCGGAGTTCTCGATCGAGGCGCGCAACTACCTCGAGCAGCAGATCATGACGACCACGGGGACGTATCCGGACCTGACGCGGACTGCGTTCACGCACTACAGCGACCGCGTCGAGCCGACGTTCGCCAGCATCGTCTACCCGCTCCCGAAGAACTTCGTCATCGGCGTCTACTACAACGAGCCGCTGCATAACGTCGGCGTGGCGGCGGTCGTGCCGACGCTGAATCAGTTCACGGGAGCGATCGTAACGGACGTCCCGACCTTCTACCTCCCGAAGGCGGCGTACGGCGATCACCCGGTATCGCTGCAGGAGTGCATCAACATCATCCAGTCGACCAAGGACCCTCTTGGCTGTCTCCAATACGTCACCAACCCGTTCCTGACCGCGGTCGACGTGAAGCTGCAGACGTTCGGCCTCAGCGGCGCGTGGCAGGCGGGGAAGTTCTCGGTCGGCGTGTCGGCGCGCTACCACACGTTCCGCGAGGTGGCGCTCACGAACCGCGTCTCCGCGACGACGTATGAACCGCAGAGCACCTCGGCGCAGGCGACCGCGACCGTGGACAAGGACGGGAACATTACCGTCGGGCAGAAGAAGGACTTTACGTTCGGTGTGGGTATGAAGTGGGCGCCGTCGGACAAGTTCAGCGCCGGGGCGGTCTACAAGAAGGGGCCGAGCTTCACGACGCCGACCTTCCTCGCTTTGGCGCCCGCCTTCACATACCAGAAGATCGCCGATACGACGTTCCACATTCCGGACGTCTATGGCATCGGCATTTCGGTGCGTCCGATTCCGACGCTCACCGTGAACGTCGACGGAGTCCGCGTGAAGTACTCGAATCAGGTGGATGACTTCCACTCCGCCAATTCGGCGTTGCGCGCGATCCCGAACGGATTCAAGGCGCCCGACGTGACGGAGATCCATGCCGGCGCCGAGTACTTCTTCCCGTGGAAGGTGCCGTTCGCGCTGCGCGCCGGCTGGTGGCGCGATCCGGCGCACTCGACGTACTGGGCCGGCCCGCTCAACTCGCCGGAAGCGGTCGGCGCGGCACTGCTGTTTCCGAAGGGAACGGCGCAGCGCCATCGCTCGATCGGCGGCGGCCTGGCGTGGCCGAAGTTCCAGATCGACGCGGCCTACGACACGTCGGAGACGTACAAGGTCGGTTCGCTGTCAGTGGTGTTCCGGCGATAACGATTCCAGCGGCACGTTCATGAGCGGGAACCGCTCCCATCCGTGAAAGTCGAAGTGCCACCACTCGGATGGGAGCTGGTCGAACCCGTGGCGGACCATCGCGTCGTGCAGCTTCGCGCGGTTGGCGATGACGTTCGGCGGCAGGTCGGCGTAGTTTGCGAATGCCTTCGGCGTGAAGTCGTCGTACGGCGTCGGCATCGGGATCTCTTCGCCGGTGGCGAGATCGACGAGCGTCAGGTCGACCGCCGCGCCGCGGTTGTGGCGTGATCCCTTCGCGGGATCGGCGACGAAGTCGGGATTCTTGACGGGCTCCCACATCTTTTCGGTGATCGAGTACGGCCGGTAGCCGTCGAATACCTTGAGGCCGAGATGCTCGGCGGCGAGGTCGCGCTGCACGTCCGCGAGGGCGCGGGCGGCGGGAGCGCGGAGGTAGACCTTCGCGATCGGGTAGAGCTGCTCGTGCATGAAGTTGTTCGTCGTCGCATAGCGGACGTCGATGCGGACGCCGGGAATCGTGCTGACGTCGACGAGCCGCTGCTCCGGATCGCGCGCGGCGAGCTTTTCGTACGTCGCGCGGTCGGGCACGACGCGGAGGCCGTACCTGTTCGGCGGGATGCTCGCCGCGCACGCGGCGAGGAGCAGGATGAGGGCTCGCGATAAACTCCGAAACCGCACAGTGGAATTCGACATCTTTTTCTCCATCTGTCAGACCGAAGTCGACGGATATCTGCCCGACGAGGCGACGATGTTCCGCAACTTCTTCGAGCAGGTGCAACTCGCCGACGACCTCGGCTTCGGCACGGCGTGGGTCGCGGAGAGCCATCTCTCGACCGAGGTGCAGAAGGGCAATCCGGGGGCGGTGATCCCGCATTTCGTAGGTGAGATCGGACTCAACACCGACATTCTGCAGCTTGCGACCCGCATTTTCGCGCGGACGAAGCAGATCGGCGTCGGCAGCGCGATCCTGAACATCCTCTGCAACGGCGGCCCGATCGCGCACGCGGAGCGGATCAAGACGTTCCTGGCGCTGCACGGCCTCGACCCGAACGAGCGGCGCCTGCTGACCATCGGCTTCGCGTCGGGGCGCTTCCCGTTCATCAATATCCCGTACGGCATCGTCCCGCGCGACGAGTTCGAGAAAGCGAACTGGAACGCGGTCAAGAACAAGATCTTCGAGGAAGCGACGGAGATCTTTCTTCGGTTGCTGAAGGGGGAGACGCTCAGCTCGGACATGGTCACGCCGCGCTTCATCAATGACTCGAGGGGCGAAACACAGGTAGCGCCGCGTTGGGTTTTTCCGAACTTGAAGATCGTGCCGCAGGAATCGCGCATGGACCTGCTCCGCCTCTCGATCGGCTCGCACGATCCGGCGGTGCAGATCTTCGCGAACACGATCCTGCCGGTCGGCGTCTTCAATCTGTCGATCACGCCGGGAGACGAGATCGAGAAGACGAACGAGCGGATGAAGAGCCACTACCAGGGCGAGTGGCAGCGCCGCCTGATGCCGCGCACCGTGCTCGTCTTCATCGCCGACGATCCGGCGCAGGCCGCTGACGAAGCGCGCAACGCGCTCTCGAACTACTGGCGCGCGCTGGAAGGGACGCTCGACGAGGAGAAGGTGCGCCGCGCCACGAACAACGCGCTCGTCGGCAACGCCGAGCAGATCCTCGCGCAGGTGCGCGAGCGCTTCCACCCCGACGACCGCCTCATGCTCTGGTTCGACTTCAACAACCACGACTCGAAACGCGTGATGAAGAACATGAGCGACTTCATGACGAAGGTGGTGCCGCATGTTTGACGAGTCGCGCGCGCCCAACTTCGCCCGCCCGATGCCGAACTGGCAACCGCTGGTCGAGTACCGCCGCAATGGCGTCGCGGAGAACACGATCCACGGCGCGGTGTCGTGGGTGACGGGCAGGCAGCTCCTCTACTCGTTCGGCGGCAACGTCGAGGTCTACGGCCGCTCGATGGTGAAGCCGCTGATGATGAAGGTGTTCACGAAGGAGTTCGCGAGCACGCTCAACGGCGAGCAGAAGGCGATCTCGGTGGCGTCGCACAACGGCGACACGGAGCACGTCCGCGTGGCGCGGTCGATCCTTCTCGAAGGCGAGTGGGGGCTGATGCAGACGCCGCACGATGTCCCGCTCGTCCAGTTCGGGCGTCAGGTGCGCCGGCCGCGCCGCTGGTATCACTGCTGTTCCGGCGAGCACGCGGCGATCCTCCGCGGCTGCAAGCTGAAAGGGTGGTCGCGCGTCGGCTACGTCTGGCCGCATCATCCGTTCTTCCAGGAGTACGTCGGCTACGTCCGCCACGTCCTCGGCCCGGAATGGACGATGGGACAGATCGCCAAAGACGGCTGCGGCCTCCCGACGATCTCGATGTCGGTCACCGATCTCGCGAAGCTCTTCGCGAATCTCGTCACCGAGCGGCAATCCGACTGGATCTGGGACGCGATGGTCGCGCATCCCGACCTGATCGGCGGCTTCAATCGCCTCGACTCGACGATCCTGAAAGCCTGCCACGGCCTCGTGATCGCGAAGGAAGGCGCCGACGGTCTCCTCGGCCTCGCGATCGAGCATCCCGAGTACCCCGACGGCCTCGGCGTGGTCGTGAAGATCGCGCACGGCTGGAACCCGCAGGCCACCTGGTACATCGCCCGCTACATCCTCGGCGTCCTCGGTTTCGAGTTCCGAAATCCGTACAAACTGCGTCGCCAGAAGGCCTTCATCGTCCCCGAGGTCATCCCGCCGGAGCTGCGCGAACGGATGGCGGCGATCACGCCGTGGGACTCGTGGGATCCCGACGTCGATCGGTGGGAGTTCGACCCGGAGGAGTTCCTTGCGACTCGCTAATTTCATAGCCGGATCGTTCGTGCCGCCGCACTCCGGCGACTACTTCGACGACATCAATCCGTCGACCGAAGAGGCGATCGCCGAGGTGCCGGACAGCGATGCGCGCGACATCGACGACGCGGTACGCGCGGCGCGTGAGGCGTTTCCGGGATGGTCGCGGACTCCGGTCGCCGAGCGGTCGCGTCTTCTCCTGAAACTCGCTGACCTGATCGAGAAGAACTTCGACGAGCTGGCGGAACTCGAAGCGGACGACTGCGGCAAGCCGCTCTCGCTGGCGCGGACGCTCGACATGCCGCGAGCGGTCGCGAACTTCCGCTTCTTCGCGACCGCGATCCAGCACCAGGCAAGCGAGGCGCACATCACCTCCGTCGCGATCAACTACACGCTGCGCCAGCCGCTCGGCGTCGTTGGCCTGATCTCGCCGTGGAACCTGCCGCTGTACCTCCTCTCATGGAAGATCGCGCCGGCCATCGCGTCGGGGAACACGTGCATCGCGAAGCCGAGTGAGATGACGCCGCTGACGGCGAGCCGGCTCGCCGAGCTCTCGAACGAAGCCGGGATTCCGGCCGGTGTGATCAACATCGTGCACGGTTTCGGCGGCAAGGCGGGCCGCGCGCTGACGGCGCATGACGACGTCGCCGCGATCTCGTTCACCGGCGGAACGTTGACCGGCGCCGCGGTCGCGGCGAATGCGGCGCCCGGATTCAAGAAACTCTCGCTGGAGCTCGGCGGAAAGAACCCGACCGTGATCTTCGCTGACGCCGATCTCGATCAGGCGATTCCGACCGCGTTGCGTGCGAGCTTCTGGAACCAGGGCGAGATCTGCCTCTGCGGTTCGCGCATCTTCGTCGAGCAGCCGGTCTACGACACCTTCGTCGATCGCTTCGTCGCGATGACGCGCGGCCTCCGCCTCGGCGAAGACTATGGCGCGCTCATCTCCGCCGCGCATCTCGAGAAGGTGCTGCGCTACATCGACCTAGCGAAGGAAGAGGGCGGCACGATCGTCGCCGGCGGCAATCGCATCGACCGGAAGGGCTACTTCGTCGAGCCGACCGTCATCACCGGCCTCGGCACGGAGTGCCGCGTCCTGCAGGAAGAGATCTTCGGGCCCGTCGTCACGATCACGCCGTTCCGCGACGAAGCGGAAGCGATCGCGTTCGCGAACTCGACGCGCTACGGCCTCTCGTCGAGCGTCTGGACACGCGATCTCTCCCGCGCGCACCGCGTCGCCGCCGCCATCGAGAGCGGCACCGTCTGGATCAACTGCTGGCTCCTCCGCGACCTCCGCGTCCCATTCGGCGGGATGAAGGAGAGCGGCGTCGGCCGGGAGGGCGGGTGGGAGTCGCTGCACTTTTTCACTGAAGCGAAAAACGTATGCGTGAAGATTTGATGGGAATTGAAAATTGAAAATTGAAAATTGAAAAAGACGCAGCCGGGACGGTGCTCCGCTTTTTCAATTTTCAATTTCTAATTTTCAATTTTGTGAACCAGGGACAGAACCATGAAGACTGGCGAAATTGTTGGAGGTCTCTTAGCCCCGCATCCACCTCACATCGTTTACGGCGAGAACCACTGGCGCAACGAGCCGAAGTCGGAGTGCGGATGGGAGGTGTTGCGCTGGGGGTACGAGCGGGCGCGGAAGCACTTCCTCGCGAAGAAGCCGGACGTGCTGCTGGTCCACTCGCCGCACTGGCAGACGGTGATCGGGCATCACTTCCTCGGCGTCCCGGAGTTCCACGGCCTTTCGGTCGATCCGATCTTCCCGAACCTCTTCCGCTACAAGTACGACATCAAGGTCGACGTCGAGCTGGCGGAGATGATCGCGGCCGAGGGACGCGAGATGGGGCTCATCACGAAGATGATGCGCAACCCGAACTTCCGCGTCGACTACGGGACGATCGTCTCGTGTCACATGATGAATCCGGAGTGGGACATCCCGATCGTCGGCATCTCGTCGAACAACTCGCCCTACTACTTCAGCAACGAGATGGGACAGGCGCAGATGATCCGGCTGGGCGAGGCGACACGAAGAGCAATCGAGAAGAGCGGCAAGCGCGCGATTCTCCTCGCGTCCAACACGCTCTCGCACCGCCACTTCACGACCGAGCCGGACATCCCCGAGGACATGTCACGCGAGCACGTGTACGAGCACAGCGGCTATCTGTGGGACATGAAGGTGATCGACCTGATGCGCACCGGCCGGACGCGTGAGCTGATCGCGATCCTCCCGGAGTTCATGGACCACGCGGTGAGCGAAGTCAAAGCCGGCTCCCTCGCCTGGATGCTCTCCGCCCTCGGCTTCCCCGACTACCCCGGCGAGCTGTTCGGCTACTGGACCGTGATCGGGACCGGCAACGCGGTCGTCGGATGGGACCCGCAGTTGAAGGCAGAAGCGACGACGCAAGGTACTTCGAATTGAAAATTGGAAATTGAAAATTGAAAAAGGATGGGGGCAGTGGATCGGATCTGAGGGAACGGGCGTTCGAGTTCGCTTGCGCCGCTGTGTCGGTGCATCGTCGTGTCTACCGCTCCGACGCCGATCTGCGAGATCTTTCCCGACAATTCGTCCGCGCCGCGTCGGCGGTCGGGGCAATGCTCGAGGAAGCGGACGCTGGTCACAGTCGAGCAGACTTCATCTCGAAATGTACGATCGCTCTCAAGGAAGCTCGAGAGGCGCGCTACTGGCTTCGAATACTCCATCGTGCCTGCGAGCGCGAACGACTGTCGATCGAGAAGCTCGGGAAAGAGGCGACCGAAATCGTCGCCATACTCACAACCATCATCAAGAGGACCCGCGCAAGATGACCTTTTTCAATTTTCAATTTTCAATTTTCAATTCAAAACACCAATGATCCAGAAGCTCTACGTAGTCCCAGGCCAACCGCACATCCTGCTCGCGCCGGAGAAGAACCCGGGGTGGCGCGAGCTGAACGAGGCGTACAAGCGCATTGGCGAAGAGATCGAGCGGTCGGGTGCGGAGTTGCTGCTCGTTTACTCGACGCAGTGGTTCTCGGTCATCGGGCATCTGATGCAGGTCGATCCGAATCCGGAGTGGGTGTTGGTCGATCAGAACTGGTACGAGCTTGGCGAGATGCCGTATTCGTTCCGCGTCGATCCCGAGTTCGGGAAGCTGTACTGCGCGACGGCGAAGTCGTACGGGATGCAGGCGTCGACAGTCGATTACCACGGCTTCCCGATCGATACGGGGACGGTGGTCGCGCTGAAGCTGCTGAATCCGAACAACGCGATCCCTGCCTCGATCGTCTCCTGCAACATCTACGCGGAGCGCGAGGAGACGCGGCTTCTCGGCCGCGCCGCGCGCGAGACGCTCGACCACTACGGGAAGAAGACGATCGTGGTCGTCGTGTCGAACCTCTCTAATCGGTACGAGGTCGCGGAGATCGACCCGGCGCACGACCGGATCTCCTCGCAGAAAGACGACGAGTGGAACCGGAAGATCGTCGAGATGCTCGGCGAGGGCCGGCTGGAAGACGTCGCACAGGTGGCGCGCGAGTTCGGCCGCGAGGCGAACGCCGACATGGGCTTCAAGGCGATCTGGTGGCTCGCGTCGCTCGCCGGGGAGCACAACAAATACGATGGGAAGGTCCACGCGTACGCGCCGGTGTGGGGCACCGGCTGCGCGCTGGTCGAGCTGACGCCGAATCCTCGCAAGGAGATCGACTGG
>DASYSN010000392.1:0-3102 GCA_036003305.1 Thermoanaerobaculia bacterium | reverse complement strand
CGTTCATCGCGGTACCACTTGTCGAAATAGGCGCGGTCGTAGCGTTTGGGCATCTGCGGCCATTATCGCCGCGGCCTTCGCTCCCGCTCCAGATACTCGGCGGGAATCATTTGGAACTCCGTCACGCCGTACTTGGACAGCTCTTCGGCCGACATGCCGTCCGCCAACAGCAAACCCTCGATCTCGTCGGTTCGACCCTCGAGCTCCCAACCGGTCCAGATCTCAGAGTCGCTGTACGGGCGGAGAGAGATCTTTTGCAGATAACGCCCCATTGCGAACCCCGGTTTCCGATGCGAAGATTCTACATCTTCGAAAACACGGTATTGCCAAAGCATGGAGACCCATGTAATCTCGGGGTGCCGGGAATCGAGGCAGCGTGTTCGGGCCTGACCATCTCTCTCGTGCTGCCTCGCCCGGCGTTTCCCGGCCCGAACGCGAGAGCGATATGACCGATAGCCAGCGTGTTCTCGACGCCATCCGGCGTCTTGTCCGTCATTTGCGGGTAGCCGACCGCGCCGCGCAGAGCGAGCTGGGGCTCTCCTCCGCCCAGCTCTTCGTCCTGAGCGAGCTCGGAAAGACCCCTGCGATTTCCCTTGGCGAGCTTGCCGACCGGACGCACACCGACCAGAGCTCCGTTTCGGTCGTCGTGGCGCGCCTGGTCGATGCCGGCCTCGTCCAGCGCGAACGCGCCGGCGAAGACGCCCGCCGTCTGGAGCTTTCGCTCACGCGAGCCGGCCGCGGCGCCGTCCAGAAAGCCCCGGGAGTCATGCAGGAAGAGATCGTGCAGGCCGTGGATCGGATGCCCGCGACGGAGCAGAAGCGTTTTGCCGACAGCTTCAACCGGCTGCTCGATGACATTGGCGCCGAGGGAAAGCCGCCGATGCTCTTCGAAGACGAAAAGCCGAAACCGAGGAAAAAGAAGAGTTGAGTCAATCTGATATCGAGCGCGGCGCGACCACCGAAGGCGTGCCGGTCGCTCCGTCTCTCGCCCCGTCGCTCGAGAACAGCCGCGTACCCGTCGAACGAGCTCTCATCGACAAGAGCGTCCTCATTGTCAGCGCCTGGTCCATCGTCCTGGCGCTGGTCACCGGATTCGTGGCGCAGGCGCTGATGGCGATCATCGCGCTCGTCACGAACATCAGTTTCTACGGCCGCGCGTCGACCGCCTTCGTTTCGCCGGCCGGCAATCACCTCGGCTGGATCGTGCTCTTCATCCCGGCGATCGGCGGCGTGATCGTCGGCATCATGGCGCGGTACGGATCGAAGGCGATCCGCGGACATGGGATCCCCGAGGCGATGGAGCAGGTGCTCCTGAACGAGAGCCGCATCCCGGCACGTGTGACGTTCCTCAAGCCGCTGAGTGCGGCGGTCGCAATCGGGACGGGCGGACCGTTCGGCGCCGAGGGACCGATCATCGCCACCGGCGGCGCGATGGGCTCACTCGTCGGCCAGCTCACGAAGATGAACGCCTCGGAGCGCAAGACGCTCCTGGCGGCGGGCGCCGCGGCCGGCATGGCGGCGACGTTCGGCAGTCCGGTGTCGGCGGTGCTGCTCGCGATCGAGCTGCTGCTGTTCGAGTTCCGGCCGCGGTCGATCATTCCGGTCGCGCTGGCGAGCGCGGTCGCAACGGCCGTCCGGATGCTCTACGTCGGCACGGAGCCGATCTTCGCGATGCCGCTGCTGGCCCGGCCGAGCGGCGAGGCGCTGACTACGTACGCCGTCATCGGCGCGCTCGTCGGGTGGCTCTCCGTGTACGTGACGCGTTCGGTGTACTGGATCGAAGACCTGTTCGAGAAGCTGCCGATTCACTGGATGTGGTGGCCGGCAATCGGCGGCCTCGCCGTCGGCGCGGTCGGGATTTTCGCGCCGCGCACGCTGGGCGTCGGCTACGACAACATCGAAGGCATCGTGTCGGGGAAGCTGGTCGGCGTAACGGTGCTCATCCTCTGCGTCGCGAAGTTCATCTCCTGGTGTATCTCCCTCGGCAGCGGCACGTCGGGCGGCACGCTGGCGCCGTTATTCACGATCGGCGGCGGAGCGGGGGTCGTCCTCGCCGAGCTTGCGGCGATGCAGTTCCCGCACTTCGGCATCGATCCGCGGATCGGCGCGCTGGTCGGGATGGCGGCCATGTTCGCCGGCGCCTCGCGCGCTCTCCTCGCCTCGGTGGTGTTCGCGTTCGAGACGACGCTGCAGCCGCTCGGCATGCTGCCGCTGCTGGCCGGTAGCACGGCCGGCTATCTCGTCTCCGCGCTGCTGATGCGCAACACGATCATGACGGAGAAGCTCGCCCGGCGCGGCGTGCGCGTGCCTTCCGAGTACCACGCCGACTATCTCGACCGCATCCAAGTGGCGGATGCGTGTAACCGCGACGTGCAGACGCTGCGCGCTGACGCGACGATCGGTCAGGCGCGCGAGACGCTGGAGACGCATCAGGGCTTCCCGGTCGTCAACTCGTCGGACCAACTCATCGGCGTGATCACGCGCCGCGACTACGCGGGCAAGCCGTCCGAGACGCGCGTCGGCGATCTCGTTCGCCACCCGCCGTCGGTCGTCTTCCTCGACAACTCGCTGCGCGACGCCGCCGATCACATGGTCCGCGAGAACGTCGGCCGCCTTCCGGTCGTCAGCCGCGAAGACCCGCGCCGCGTCATCGGCATCATCACGAGGAGCGATCTGCTCTCCGCACACGCGCGCCGGCTGAGCGAAGAGGTTTGAAGTCCGCCCTACGTTATCCTTAGCCGCATGCAACAAATTGATCCCCGGCACAGGGAGCTGCTGTCGAAGATCGCGCTGTTCGAATCGCTCACGAGTGAAGACCTCGACACGCTGACGCTTCGCCTCGAGGAAGTGGTCTACGAGGAAGGCGGCGTCATCTTCCGGCAGGGCGACGAGGGCTCTTCGCTCTTCATCATCGAAGAAGGCGCCGTGGAGATCGGGTACGGCGAAGGAACGGGGAGAGTGGTTCTCGCGACGCTCTTCAACGGCCAGTACTTCGGCGAGCTCTCGCTGTTCGACGGCTCGCCGCGCTCCGCCACCGCGACGGCGCTGAAGCACTCGGAGCTGATTCGGCTGGACCGCGCCGTTCTCGTCGACTTCGTCAAC
>DASYSN010000391.1:0-1794 GCA_036003305.1 Thermoanaerobaculia bacterium | reverse complement strand
CCCTCCACGAACGCCACGAGCTGCATCGCGAAGAGCGAGTTCGCGAAGCCGAGCGCGAAGATGTCGTCGTCGTCGTTCACCGCGCGTCCCTCGAAGGAGCGCGTCATGAAGCCGCGGATGGGGAGGCGAATGGCGTCAGTGGGCATCTGTCGTCCTCAATAGATCGAGAAATGGGCGTTCGAAGTGATAGAGCCACGCCTTGTGCAGGCCGAGGCTCTCCGGTTGAAAAATCGTCTCAGTGCTGAAAAGACTCGCCGTCGTCAGCGACGGCATCCGATGACCGTCGCGATAGAGCCAGCGGCTGAAGTACTGGTCCTCCTGAAGATCCGGATCGCGTTCGTGCCGTTCGAGGATCTTCAGCATGACGCTCTTCTTGCGGAGCGACAGCCCGCCGTTTCCGACCGGGCCGGTCTCCTCGGCCCTGTCGTCTCGACTGATGAGCGCGTGCATCCACGGCGCTCCGACGTAGTCGAACTCCAGAAAGTCGTCGATGCCGTGACGGCGCAGGATCGAATCGGTCTGGAACATCAGGAGCGTTTCCGATGGGAGCTGCTCCCAGAACGACGGACGCGTGAGAAGATCGTTGAAGCGTTCCGTGTCGATCGTCGCGAAGCCGCCGTCGATCAGCGCGACGTCGCCCCATCCGCCCACCAGCTCCTCGACGAAGCTCCGGTTCTCCCTGCCATGGACCACGCAGAGTCCCCACGAATCGTCGAGGAAATGCATGACGTTGCGCATGACGTATCCGAGGTGCGGATGCGGCCGCGCTTCGACGATGACGGCGCATTTCTCGCGTGGCGCGGCGAGCCCGCGCGGCGACTGAAAATCGCGGTCCGTGCGCGCGACGTAGTCCGTCCAGTGACGGTAGTTCCGCGCGGCGATGGCGCGCATCTCATCGCGAGTGTTCATGATGCGTAGTCGTAGAAACCCTTGCCGCTCTTGCGGCCGAGGGTGCCGGCGTAGACCAGCTTCCGGAGCAGCGGGCAGGGGCGGTACTTGCTGTCGTTGAGCTCCGCGTAGATGACCTCGAGCGATCGGAGGACCGTGTCGAGCCCGATGAGGTCCGCCGTCTCGAGCGGTCCCATCTTGTGTCCGAAGCACGTCTTGAAGAGGCGGTCGACATCCATCGCCGGCGCGACCCCTTCGTGCACGAGAAACATCGCCTCGTTGACCATCAGCATCATGACGCGGTTCGTGACGAAGCCCGGCGAATCGTTCACCACGATCGATTGCCGTCCCGCCTGTCCGGCGAGCGTCTGCGCGGCCGCGATCGTGTCGTCCGACGTGCGCGCGCCGCGGATCACCTCGACCATCGGCATCAGCGGCACGGGGTTCATGAAGTGCATGCCGACGACGCGTTCCGGGTGGTCGCCGCACGACGCGATCTTCGTGATCGGAATCGCCGAGGTGTTCGCCGCGATCGGCGTGCCCTTGCCGACGACGCCGTGAATCTCCTCGTGAACGCGCCGCTTCAGGTCCCAATCCTCCGTGATGTTCTCGATCACGAAGTCGGCACCGGCGAGCGCCGCCACCTCCCGCGCTGTCGAGAGCCGCGCCAGCACGGCCGCCGGGTCGATGCGCTCCTTCTGGAGCAAGGTCGCGAGCTTCAGATTCTTCGCGATCCCCCGCCGCGCCCGTTCGAGCTGTTCGTCACTAGTGTCGATGAGGACGACGTCATGGCCGGTCTGCGCGAAAAGCTGCGCAACCCCCGAGCCGATGACCCCGCCCCCCACCACGCCGATTTTTGGAAATTTCACCCCCGGCAATATCTCTGGCGGGATGGAATTCGTCAAG
>DASYSN010000390.1:0-12632 GCA_036003305.1 Thermoanaerobaculia bacterium | reverse complement strand
GCGCGCACGCACGCCTGGCGCAGCGCCCACGCGCCGATCGGCATCATGATTCCGGTCGACTCCGCGAGCGGGATGAACGTCGACGGCGGCACGGAGCCGAGCTCCGGATGGTTCCAGCGCAGCAGCGCCTCCATGCCGGTGACGACCCCGGTGCGGAGGTCGACGATCGGCTGGAAGAAGACGTCGAACTCCTCGTTCATCAGCGCGCGCCGCAGGCCGTGCTCCAGCGCGATTCGCTGCAGCGCGCGTGCGTTCACGAACGCGTTGAAGAGCTGGTAGTTGTCGCGTCCCTGTTCCTTCGCCTGGTACATCGCGGTGTCGGCGTTCTTGATGAGCGTCTCCGCATCCGCCGCATCCTCGGGGTAGAGGCTGATGCCGATGGACGTCGACGTGAACAGCTCGCGCTGCTCCAGGTGGAACGGCGCGCGGATCGAGTCGAGGATCTTCTGCGCGACCGGCGCCGCGTCGTCGGAGTCGACGAGACTCGGAAGGAGGATCGTGAACTCGTCGCCGCCGAGGCGCGCGACCGTGTCGCTGTCGCGGAGGCAGGACTGCACGCGGCTCGCGACCTCCTGCAATAGCTGGTCGCCGACGTTGTGCCCGAGGGAATCGTTGATGACCTTGAAGCGATCGAGGTCGAGGAAGAGCACCGCGAGGCGCGAGTTGTTGCGCTGCGCGTGCGACAGCGCCACGGTGACGCGGTCCTTGAACAGCAGCCGGTTCGGCAGGCCGGTCAGCGCGTCGTGGTACGCGAGGTGTTTGATCTGTTCCTCGGCGTAGGTGCGCTCGGTGATGTCGCGAACGACCGCGACGAGGCCGCCGCCGTCGATGGCGGTGAGCGAGATCTCCTGCGGGAACGAGACGCCGTCGCGCCTCAGGCCGGTCGCCTCGCCGCGCCACCGTCCGCGCTGCTGCACGATCGGGAGGATCGTCGTGACGAACCGCACCTGCTCCGGCGGCTCGTACAACTCGCAGAGGTTCGTGCCGACGATCGAGCTCGGGTCGCCGTGTCCGAACAGCTTCGCGAGCGCGTCGTTCGAGTACGTGAAGTCGAGGCGCTCATCGAGGATGCCGATCCCGTCCATCGATGACGTGATCGCCGCCGCCTGGGTGCGCAGCGTCTCCTCCGACTGCTTCCGCTCCGAGATGTCGGTCCCGACCTGGAGGAACCCGGTGATCTGCCCATCCTCGGAGCGGATCGACGTGACCGACACGAGCATCGACACCTGGTGCCCGCCCTTGGCGATGTACGTCCACTCGCGCTCTTCATGGCCGTGGATCGCGGCGCGGAGCGACAGGACGTCGAAGCCGCCGATGTCGTGGCGGAACTCGGAGCTGAGGCTGAGAGCCTGCTGCTCGAGCTGCCACGCAACATGAAGGTCGAGCAATGAGCGGTGGCCGATCATCTCGTCGGCGCTGTAGCCGAGCATCCGCTCCGCGCCGGAGTTGAAGACGCTGATCGTCCCGTCGGGATCGGTGGCGATGATCGACACCTGGGTCGCTGCGTCGAGCACCGCCTTGCGCTGCGCGTTCGCGGACGCGAGCCGCTCTTCGGCGATGCGGCGCTCGGTGATGTCGTACACGAACCCTTCGAAGTAGATGACGCCGTGCGACGAGAGCACGGTGTGCGCGTTCAGCGTCACCCAGATCAGCGAGCCGTCTTTGCGCTTCCACAGCACTTCGTGGGTGGTCGGCTTTTCGGACGGCATCGAGCCGAAGCGGCGGATCAACTCGTCGCGGAACTCCGGCTCGACGTAGATGTCGCGCCGCATGTTCTTCGAGAGCAGTTCGTCGACACTGTCGTACGCGAGCATGCGCGCGAGCGTCTCGTTCACCGCGATGAAGTTGCCGTCCGGCGTCGTCTGGTAGATGCCGACGGAGGCGTAGTCGAAGACGTTGCGGTAGCGCTCTTCCGACTCGACCAGCGCGCGCTCGGCGCGCTTGCGCTCGGTGATGTCGTGGATGATCGAGTAGAGGAGCATCCGGTCGCCGACGGTGACAGGTCCCGAGTGGACCTCGACGTCGCGCACTTCGCCGTCCGCGAGGACATGGCGGAAGATGAAATAGCTCCGCTGCTGTTCCTTCGCCTTCCGCATCTCCTCGCGTACGGAGTCTTCGCCCATGAGATTGATGTCCCAGACGAGGAGATGTTGCAGCTCGTCGCGCGTATAGCCGTAGAAGTCGCACGCGGCGGTGTTCGCGTCGACGATGCGGCCGTTCACTGGATCGATGATGAGCTGCACGGCGCGGTTGTTCTCGAACATCTGCCGGTAGCGCCGCTCGCTGGAGCGCACCTCGGCGTCGCTCCGTTTCTGTTCGATCGCGGCGGCCACGTGCTGCGCGACGAAGAGGAGGATCTCCTTGTGCCGCTCGGTGTAGCGCTGCTTCTCGTCGTAGGTTTGCAGGCCGATGACGCCCCACGTCCTGTCGCCGCTCTTGAGCGGCGCGCCGACCCAGTCGACCGACGGCTGCCCCACGAGCTCGACCTCGCCTTCCGCGACGAGGCGGTCGAACACCTCGGGCGTCGCGAGGATCGGCTGGCCGGTGCGGAGGACGTACGACGTCAGCCCGTGTCCCGGCGAGAGCCCTTCCGGCAGCGCGTCGAACTCGTCGACGAAGTAGGGAAAGATGAGCGTGTCCTTGCGGCCGTCGTATTCGGCGATGAAGAAGTTCTTCGCGAACATCAGCTCGCTGATGACTTCGTGCACCTCGCGATAGAGGTCCTGGAGCCGTTCGGTCGACTGCGTCAGCGCCGCGATCTGGAACAGCGCCGCCTGCAACTTTTCGGCAGCCTTCTCTTCCGTGACGTCGCGGAAGTGCCACGCGCGCCCGATGATGGTGTGCCCGACGCGTACCGGCACGGAGTTGCGCAAGATGAGCCGGCCGTCCTTCAGCCGGAGGGTGTCGTTGACCCGCACCTCCTCCGGATTCGAGTAGAGGTAGCTGACGAGGTTGATGAATTCGTCCCAGTCCTCGACCTGCTCCGCCGCATAGCCGAGGAGCTCGTTGTCGTCGCTCGTCATCGCCGACTCGGGGACGCGCCAGATGTCGAGGAAGCGGCGGTTGTGCGACATGACGCGGCCGTCGCGATCGATGACGAGGATGCCGTCGAGCATCGCCTCCTGCTGCGCCTTGAGGACGGCGATGGTCGTCTTCAGCGACTGGCGCGAGACGGGACGCCGCGCGCGCATGAGGAGGCGCAGCAGCGCGCTGCGCGCTTTCTGAAGATGCGATGCATGCCGCTCACTCGGCGCTGAGGGCAATATGGCCATGAGAGAGTTTTGAATTTTAGCAGCGCGCGTCAGTCGCCCGGAAATCCATGTGTGCGGAAGTACTGCCACTGCTGCCAGTTCATCCAGAGATACCACGCGACGAGGAACGACATCATCCAGAACTTGACCCACACTCCGACGGCGATCACGAGCAGGCCGGCGATGAAGCCGATCCAGATCGCGGTCACGAACGCCGTCCGCTCGCGGAGGAAGATGCGAAAGAAGTTGCGCACGATGCCGCCGCCGTCGAGCGGCGAGACGGGGATGAGGTTGAAGATGCCCCACGCGAAGTTCGCCGTCGCCATGAGCGGCAGGAAGGCGACGAGCATCGGGTCGTGTACCCGCTTGGTGAGAATCCAGGCGCCAAACGCCATGACGAAGCTCGCGGCCGGTCCGGCGGCGCTGATCACCATGTCGTGCCACGGCTTCGCGACGCGCTTGTTGAGCGTCACTCCGCCGAGGCCGGCGAGCATCACCTGGCTCGCTCCGTAGCCGAAAAGACCGATCATCCCGGCGTGCGCCAGCTCATGGAGCAGGACGCTGAGGAACAGCACCGGCACCCACAGCAGCGCGTACTGGATCCCCTGCTTCTGGTCGTAGAAGCTGAAGACGAAGAAGCCCGCGAGGATGAGGAAGCTGAAGTCGACGTCGATCGACGTCTTCCGGATGGAGCCGAGGTGGATCACTCCGCCACTATAAACGGCGGACTGCCGAATGCACTTCGCGGAGGAACTCGACCACCTGCGCGTCGCGCGTGCTGTCGTATTCATAGAGCGAGGGGTCGACGTCGGGGTTCCGGCGGAGCCACTTGTTCTTGTACAGATCGCGGTCGGCGGCGCCGAGGAGCTGCGCGAGCGTCGGCTGCGCGATCAGCGAGGAACAGGCGATGCCGTTGCTGACGCTGATGCCGAACGTGACGTCGCCGAAGGTCCAGCTCAGCTCCGAGAACGCCTTCGTCAGCCGAACGGCGAGCGCTTCGACCTCGGCCGGAGTACCGCCGACGACCATCACGAATTCGTCGCCGCCGTAGCGCGCGATGATGTCGCCGTGGCGCGTGTGGTTGATGAACAGCTTTCCGATGTCGCGCAGGATCCGGTCGCCGGCGAGGTGGCCGAAGGTGTCGTTGACGCGTTTGAACTCGTCGAGGTCGAAGACGACGAGGTTGATCGGCTCGCCCGCGCTGAGCATCCGCGCGGTCTCGGTGAAGAAGAAGCGGCGGTTGTACAGGCCCGTCAACTCGTCGCGCGTGGCTAGTCCATAGAGCTCGCGGACGGCGGTGTCGAGCTTTTTCTGGCGCAGGATGACGCGGCGCGCCGCGCTCAGTTTCGCGGAGATCTCCAGCTCGCTCGACGACTTGCTGATGTAGTCGTCGTACCCGAGGCGAAGCGCCTCGATCTTCGTCTCGACGTTGTCGTGGCCCGTGATCATCACCGCGAACGCCTCGGAGAAGCGGGGATCGGCGCGGATGGCGGTGATCGTCGCGAGGCCGTCGACACGCGGCATCTCGAGATCGATCAGGAGGAGGTCGAACGGCGGCGCGATGTCGAGGATCTCGAGCGCCTGCGTCCCGTCGCCCGCCGTCGCGGTCATGAAGCCGAAGCGGCTGACGATCGTTGACAGGAGAAAACGATAGTTTTCGTCATCGTCGACGATCAGAGCCCGTAGGGACGAATCAATCGATTCCCCGTCGGCGCGACGGCGCAAAGGTTTCTCGGACATGTGGTTCGCCTGCAGCTGAGAGTGGCATGCGAGACGCGAGCCACCCCCGCGTGTGGGTGCTGAAGTAGATAAACTCGGACCCCATGCGATTCGAGACGAAAGCGATTCATGCCGGTGCCGAGGTGGATGAGGCGACGGGAGCGGTGTCGCCGCCGCTCTATCTGTCGACCACGTTCGAGCGCGATGTGCAGGGAGCGACGCCGCGGGGCTACTCGTACGTACGCGACGCGAATCCGACGCAACGCCGGCTCGAAGAGGCGCTCGCAGCGATCGACTCGGCCGAGGCGGCGCTGGCGTTCGCGTCCGGAATGGCGGCCGCGTCGGCGCTGCTCCAGTCGCTCCCGGCAAACGCGCACGTTCTCTTTCCGGACGACAGCTACTACGCGATCCGCAGCATCGCGGGCGAGTACTTCCCGCGCTGGGGCGCGTCGTCCGACTTCATCGCGATGGAGGATCTCGACGGCGTCCGATCGGCGATGCGCGAGAACACGCGCGTGATCTGGTGCGAAACGCCGTCGAATCCGCTGATGAAAGTCGTCGACATCGCGGCGCTCGGAGAGATCGCGCATTCACGCGGCGCGCTGCTCGTCGTCGATGGGACGTTCGCCACTCCCGCACTGCAACGCCCGATCGAGCTCGGCGCCGATGTGGTCCTCCACTCGACGACGAAGTACCTCGGCGGCCACAGCGACGTGCAGGGCGGGTCCCTGGCATTTGCGAAGCGCGGCGAACTGTTCGAGGCGGTCGAACGCACCCGCACCATTCACGGCGGCGTCGCGTCGCCGTTCAACTCGTGGCTCGTGCTCCGCGGCATCCGCTCGCTTTCGGCGCGGATGCGCGTGCACTGCGAGAACGCTCGCGCGATCGCGGAGATGCTGGCGTCGCACGAGAACGTGGAGCGCGTCCACTATCCCGGCCTCGCATCCCACCCGCGCCACGAGGTCGCGCGGAAGCAGATGAGCGACTTCGGCGGCATGCTCTCGTTCCTCATCCGCGGCGGCCGTGAGGAGGCGCTGCGCGTCACCTCGCGCGTGAAGGTGGTCGTCCGCGCGACGTCCCTAGGCGGCACAGAGAGCCTCATCGAGCATCGCGCCTCGAGCGAGGGACCGGGTTCCCGCACGCCGCAGAACCTGCTTCGCATGTCCGTCGGCCTCGAGAACACCGAGGACCTCCTCGACGATCTGCGGCAGGCGATAGACTGAGGACGCCATGTCGAAGAACTTCGAGATCACCTGCCCCGACTGTGAAGCGACGATCGTGATCGATCGCGTCAGCGGCGAAGTGCTGCTGCACAAGCCGAAGGAGAGGAAGTCGTCGCTGTCGCTGGAGGCGATGGTGTCGAATCTCGAGGCGCAGAAGAGCGAGGCGGCGAAGCGCTTCGAGAAACAGATCGAGAGCCAGAAGGACCGCACCCGCCTCCTCGAGGAGAAGTTCAAGGAGGCGATGGAGCGCGCCGAGAAGTCGGATGAGAAGTTCGTGAATCCGATGGACATGGATTAGGTGAGGGATTGATGAAGGAGTTTGATCCCGACGCCGCGGCCGCCGAAGGCTCCGGCGTCTACGGCCTTCCCTTCACGCCCGACGAAGCGCGCGTCGTCATCGTCCCCGTTCCGTTCGAGGCGACGACCTCGTACGGCGGCGGGACGTCGCGAGGACCGTCCGCCGTCTTCGAAGCGTCGAAGCAGGTCGACCTCTTCGATCACGAGACCGGCAAGCCGTACCAGGCCGGCATCGCGATGCTCGACGTGCCGCGAAAGATCGTCCGGTGGAACGCCGAGGCGCGGAAGCTGGCGAAAAAAGCGCGCCCCGATGTGAAGAAGGTGAACGCGTACAGCGAGCGGATGAACGAGTGGGTCTACCTCCAGACGCGGACTCTTCTCGACACCGGCAAGATGCCGGTGATCCTCGGCGGCGATCACTCCGTTCCATTCGGCGCCATGCGCGCCTATTCGGAGAAGTACCCCGGCCTCGGCATCCTCCACCTCGACGCGCATGCCGACCTTCGCGACGCATACGAGGGCTTCACCTGGTCGCACGCGTCGATCTTCAACAATGTGATCACGAAGCTCCACGGCGTCGGCCGCCTGGTGCAGGTCGGCATCCGCGACCTCGGCATGGCCGAGAACGAGATGATCGCGCGCTCGAACGGCCGCATCGTCACGTTCTTCGATCCCGACGTCGCCATGCGGCGCGAGCACGGGACGCCGTTTGCCGAGATCGCCGATGAGATCGTGGCTGCGCTGCCGGACGACGTCTATCTCTCGTGGGACATCGACGGCCTCGATCCGACGCTCTGCCCCGGCACCGGCACTCCCGTTCCCGGCGGCCTTTCGTGGAACGACGCCATCGGCCTGCTCCGCGCCATCCGCCGCGCGAAGAAGCGGATCGTCGGCCTCGATCTCTGCGAGGTCGCTCCCGGCGAGACGGAGTGGGATGCGAACGTCGGCGCGCGGCTGCTGTACAAGATGATCGGCTTCGCCCTTCTGACGCAGACGGCGTAACGCCTCGCTCGCTGCTTCGTCAAACGAGCATGCGAAAACTTGCCGCGGTGATCCTGATGTTGTCCGCGTCCCTGTTGTCCGCGTCTGCTGTTTACGCGCAGCGTCCGACCCGGCCACGGCCAGACATGCCGCGGTCGGGACCGCTCATGTATGGGGTCGAGCAGTACGCCTCGCAGTTGCAGGAGCTCTCAGCGGCGGTCAAGCGCGATTCGTTCATCGTGGCGCAGCTCGTCGCGGCGACCGGCGAGCTCCACGACGAGTTCCAGAAGCACAACGCACTCGAGAAGGCGCACGACCACATCGAGGCGGCGATGCGGAAGGCGACCGAGAACCCTCCCGCCCCTCCGCCCGTCCAAACCGCCGTCTCGCAGTCGAACGACATCGTGAACCACTGGCGCGACAACGCCTCGTCCGCCGATCTCAACGACATCACCCGCCAGATTCTGCAGAAGACCGGCGACGTGCAGCCGGTCCTCTTCCGCGAGATCGACGAGGTCCGCAGGAACAAGCTCGCCCTGAAGGATCTCCTCGCGAAGCTCAACGGCGCCAACGACAGCCTCGACGACGCCTTGAACGACGCCCTCTCCTCCACGTTCGACTTCTTCCGCGCCGGCGGCGGGCGGATGTAGCCAGTCCTCGGTCCTCAGTCCTCGGTCCTCAGATCGGCAAGCGCGCGGCTCATCATGCCTCCGTCCGAGGACCGAGGACCGAGGACCGAGGACTCGTCTCACACCGCTTCGCCGCGCTCGCGGAGGACGTCGACTTTCGCCTCGATCATGGTGCGGTGCTCGATGCCGAGGAGGTCGGCGAGCTTGCGGACGAGATAGTTCTCGTACTCGGTCAGGCGGCCGTCGGAGTAGGCGACCCGCCACATCGTCTTCACGACCTCGATGCGCTCTTCGATGGTCGCGTTCCGCCGGATGTAGTTCGTGAGCGCGAAGTGGTCGATGGTGTGCTGCCGGATGTCGTCGGCGGTGCGGATCAGCTCGCGCACGCCAGCTTCGTCGAGCTGAAACGCGTTCTTCAGGAACCCCACCACGTCGCCGTCCTCGGCCGGCGTGAACTCCCCGTCAGCGTGCGCGATCTCGAGCAGGACCGCCGCGGTCGCCAGCCTCAGCGGATCCTCGGTCTTTGCACCCGCCGGCGCATGAGAAGAGAATCCATCGCGGAAACGTTCCAATAGTCTCGAGAAGCTCACGATCCGGAGTCTAACCGAATGCCGAGAACCGACATCAGCCGCCTTTCCGACGACGCGAACATCTGGATTTTCCCGATCACTCCCGCCATCGCCGACCCCGACGCGATGCTCCGGCGTGTCGATGCGTTCCTCGATTCATGGGCGGCGCACAACATGCCGGTCCTCGCCGCGCGCGAGCTCCGCGAGGGCCGCTTCCTGATCGTCGCGGCCGACAAGGACGCCGAGAAGTCGGGCTGCTCGATCGACCGCCTCTTCGCGCTCGTCCGCATGATGGAGCGCGAGCTCGGCGTCTCGATGCTCGACGCGAGCCTCGTCTATTACCGCGATGACGAAGGCGTCATCCGCGACGCCAAGCGGAGCGAGCTGCACGACCGCGCGAACGACTCCACCATCGTCTTCGACACCACCGCCCCCACCCTCGGCGACCTCCGCCGCGGCACCTGGGAACGCCCCGCCCGCGACTCCTGGCACGCCTCGCTCCTGCGGCGCAGCGCCTAGGGCACGCCCCCCTCATCCGCCTTCGGCACCTTCTCCCCCCAAAAAGCGGGGGGAGAAGGGCGCTCGACTGAGAGAGCTCGCGAGATCCACCAATTCGAGACCCTTCTCCCCCGGTGACGGGGGAGAAGGTGCCGAAGGCGGATGAGGGGGGCGTGCTTTAGCGGAGGCCTACCGCCCCTTCTTCACTTCCGGCAGCCAGATGTCCGTCGTCTGCTGCGCGGCGACGTTTCCCTGGCGATAAAACGTCACCAGGGTCTTCGCGCTGTGTCCATCCGGCGCGACGTCGCAGGTTAGCTCGGTCCGGTTCGGCAACACGCTCGGCTTGGTGCTCTGCTTCTCGCCGGCGACCAGCGTCACCATCGCGTTGCCGATGACGACACGATGTGTCGTGTCGTTCGCCGAGAAGATCAGTGCCTCGCACTTGAGCGGGACGACGTTCGGGTCGAGCGGGCGGCGCAGCAGCGGATCGGCGTAGCGCGAGATCGAGACCGAGATGCCGATCGGCGTGTTCGCGGGCGGCAGCGCGGCGGACGCGGCGGCGGCAAGGAAGACAAGGGGAAGCAGCATCATGACGCAACTCCTTTCCTGACTTTCGACGATTGAATCGCCGACACGATGCGCGGGACATGCACGTGGCAGTTCTCGACGATCACGCGCACATGCCCGACCGGCGATCCCTGGATCGCCGTGCCGGCGATGAAGAGGCCGGGGACGTTCGTCTCCATCGTCGTCTCGTCGTAACGCGGGACGCGCGCGTCGCCGTGGAACTCGACTCCCGCGTTCTCGAGGAGCGAGGTGTCCTGCTCGTATCCGGTCAGCGACAGGACGAAATCCGCCGGCACCTCGGCCGCGCCTTCCGGCGTGTCGAAGACGACCGAGCGCTCGCGGATCTCGATCGGCGTGTGCGAGAAGAGCATCCGGACGCGCTCGTCGCGCATCATCGAGCGGATCTCCGGCAGCAGCCAGAACTTGACGTGCGCCGGATCGAAGTCGGCGCGGCGATAGGCGAGCGTGACGTCCGCTCCCGCTCGCTGGCAGCGGATGGCTGCCTCCACCGCGGAGTTCTTCCCTCCGATGACGACCAGCCGCTGTCCGAAGTACGGGTGCGGCTCGCGGAAGTAGTGCTCCACATGCGGCAGCGACTCGCCGGGGATGCCGAGGAGACGGGGGCGGTGCATCGAGCCGATGGCGATGACGACGAACGAGGCATGCACGCTTGAGCGCGAAGTCACCACCTCAAAGCCGCCCTCGGGGACCGGCATCACGCTGAGCACGCGCTCGTAGCTGCGGATCTGCAGCCCGTACTGCAGGACGACGGCACGGAGGTAGGCGAGGTACTCCTCGCGTGTCGGTTTCTGCTGATCGGCGGTCTGGATTGCGACGCCGGCGATCGCGAGACGCTCGGCGTTCGAGTGGAACAGCATCTGCTGCGGGTACCAGGCGATCGTCGCGCCGATCGACGACGCGTCGAATTGCAGGTAGTCGATCCCTTCCTGCTTGAGCGCGGCGGCAAGCTCGAGGCCGATCGGGCCTGCACCGATTATGGCAACACGGGTCGTTTCCATCACCGGAACATCGTAATATCTGCCGTTCAGAAGCAATGAAACGTCTTCTCCTTCTGGCCGCCCTTCTCGCCGACTGCGCGGCAACGCCGCTGTTCGGGCAAGAGTTGCGCCTCGACGCGGTGCTGCATGGCGGCCGCGACGCCGTGATCGCCGTCGGCGCGCTGCCGGCCGGCGCCGAGGAGTGGGAAGCGTTCCTGTCGGCCGACGGAGGCGCGCACTACGCGGTGCGCATCACGCCGCACCTCGACGCGAGCATCCATTCGTACTGCTTCCGCGTGCCGAACGTCGCGACGCGCGACGCGCGAATCCTCCTTCGCACCGGCGACGAGGTGCACGAGCGGATCGTCATGGTCCCGCGCTCGTTCACCATCGAAGCCGACTTCGCGAGGGTTGACTATTTCCGCGGCGAGGCGACGGACGAGCGCGGCGAGTCGGCGCGATTCGATGACGACCACGTCGTCGAATGGCGCGATGCCGATAGCGACGTGCGGCACCGCGATACCGATGCGATCGACGCCATTTCCGGCATCGCCACCGAATCGCCTGACATTGCCGCGCCTTCCAGCGCCTGCGCGCTCCTCGCGCCCGCGCGACTCACAGCGCGCCGCGCAGCCTCGCGCAAAACCTGCCCAACCTTCCGCGCCAATAGGCGCGACGCTCTTCTTCTCTCCACGCGCCTGAACGTGTAGGGGCCGGCTCTTAGCCGGCCCGTGGTGCGGCTAAGAGCCGCACCCTACACGTTCATTCAAAGGAGAGAACAATGATTCGCACACTCGGCGTGGCCGTGTGCGCGCTGCTGCTTGCCGCCGCCGCTTTCGCGCAAAGCACCGACACCGCGTCGATCCGCGGCAGCGTCACCGACGCCGCCGGAGCACGCGTCGCCGGCGCCGGCGTCACGCTCGAAAACGTCTCGAGCGGCAGCCGCCGTACGACAACTTCCGATTCCAAAGGCGAGTTCACCTTCGGCGCCATTCCGGTCGCGGGAACCTATCGCCTGCGCGTCGCCAGGGAAGGATTCGCGGAGAACGTGCAGGGCCCGTTCAGTCTCCGCGCAAACGAGACCGCCACGTTTCAGGTGAAGATCGCGCCCGAAGCGGTCAGCGAAGCCGTCACCGTCTACGGCACTACCGAGCACGTTCGCAGCGACTCGCCGGAGCTCGGCACCCGTCTCGACGACGCGGCGATCCGCACCATCCCGATCGTCGGACGCAAGTTGACGTCGCTGCCGCTGCTCAACTCCGCCGTCCGCCCCGCGCGCGGCACGGGTGACCTCTTCCTGAACAACACCCTTTTCGCCATCAACGGCGGCGGCCGCCGGCAGACGACGATCGCGCTCGACGGTGCGTCGGCTGACGACGCGTGGGGACGGCAAACAATTTTCACGAATGTTCCCGTCTCCGCCGTGCAGGACTTCACCGTTCTGACCAACGCCTTCAGCGCCGAGTACGGCCGCACGACCGGCAGCGCCATCAACGTCGTCACGAAAATGGGCACGAACGACTTCATGGGCGACGCGGTCGTGCTCGACCGTCCGGGTGGGCCGGAGGCGAGCGCGCCGGTCACGAACCTGTCGACGAAGGACGTGTTGAAGCAGGGGAGCCTCACGCTCTCCGGCCCCATCGTACGCGACCGCATCCACATCCTCGGCTCCGTCGAATACAACAATCAGAACCGCGACTCCGTCATCACCTCGCCGCTCGCGCCCGGCGTCTACACCGGCGACTTCCGCCAGACGCTCGGCTTCCTGCGGCTGGACGACGAGCTGACCTCGTCGAATCATGTGATGGTGCGCGGCAACATCGACCGCTTCAGCGACGACAACCCGCAGGACGTCGTCGGCGGCCTCGCGCTGCCGAGCGCCGGCCGTACGTTCCGGCGT
>DASYSN010000389.1:0-3733 GCA_036003305.1 Thermoanaerobaculia bacterium | reverse complement strand
GCGCGCGATCTCCGGCTCGCTGCCGACGAGGTTGAGGAACTCCGCCATCACTTTTTCGGAGTCGAGCAGCCCCTCGTCCATGTTGACGTCGAGGATGTTCGCGCCGCCGTCGATCTGCTGCCGCGCGATCGCGAGCGCCGGCTCGAGCTCGCCCGCTTTCACGAGCTGCGCGAACTTCGGCGAGCCGGTGACGTTCGTGCGCTCGCCGACCATGATGAAGTTCGAGTCGTCGCGGACGACGAGCGGCTCGAGGCCCGAAAGACGAAGATGCGGCTCGATCTGCGGCGGGACGCGCGGCGGGAACGACTGCACGGCGTTGGCGATGTCGCGGATGTAGTCGGGTGTCGTGCCGCAGCAGCCGCCGATGAGGTTGATCCAGTTGTTCGACGCGTACTCGCGGAGCAACTCGGCCATCTGCGCCGGCGTCTGGTCGTATTCGCCGAGGGCGTTCGGCAGGCCGGCGTTCGGATAGCAGCTGATGTAGCACGGAGCGAGCGACGCCAGCTCCTCGATGTGCGGCCGCATCTCGGCGGCGCCGAGGGCGCAGTTGATGCCGACGGCGAGGAGGGGGGCGTGCGAGATCGAGATCCAGCACGCTTCGACCGTCTGGCCGGAGAGCGTGCGGCCGGAGGCGTCGGTGATCGTGATCGACGCGATGACCGGGAGGCGCAGCTTGTGGTCGTCGAAGTACTTCTCGATCGCGAAGAGCGCCGCCTTGAGGTTGAGCGTGTCGAACGTCGTCTCGGGCATCAGGATGTCGGCGCCGCCGTCGACGAGTCCGCGCACCTGTTCGTAGTAGGCGCTGGCGATGTCGTCGAAGTCGACGGCGCGGAACGCCGGGTTGTTCACGTCGGGCGAGAGCGACGCGGTGCGGTTGGTCGGCCCGATCGAACCGGCGACGAAGCGCGGACGGTCGGGCGTCGACGCCGCGTCGGCCGCTTTGCGCGCGAGGCGCGCCGCCGCGAGGTTGATGTCGTAGACGAACGGCTGGAGGTCGTAGTCGGCAAGCGAGATCGCCTGCGCGTTGAAGGTGTTGGTCTCGATGATGTCGGCACCCGCCTCGAGGTAAAGGCGGTGGATCTCCTCGATCACCGTCGGCCGCGTGAGGCAGAGGATGTCGTTGGCGCCTTTGAGATCGCGATGGTGGTTCGGGAACTGTTCGCCGCGATACGCCGCCTCGTCGAGCTGGTACCGCTGGATCATCGTCCCCATGGCGCCGTCGAGGACGAGGATGCGTTGGTCGAGCAGGCTGCGAAGTTCGGCGGTGCGATCGGGTTGCGCCATGGTGTTCTCCAAAAACAAAAAGCCCCGCGATTCATTCGCGGGGCCGAGTCGAGTCGAACGTCGGTTACTGCCGGCTCTTTAGCTTTTTTTATCCTGGTTGCAAGCGGCCCCGCAAATCACTCCAGGTCCGGCGAGGCTACGCCGTTTCATCTGATATTGTCAATTGATGTCCTCCGTCGCTGAAACGCCCATCGCCCATACCGAGCCGGTCAACGCGAAGATCCTCTCTGTGTCCGAAGATCAGATCAAAGGATTCGTGCGCGATCCGTTCGGCGAGATCGCCGCGAAGTCGGGAGTCGACGTCGAGACGGTGATGGAGCGGATCGGCGCGATGGTGCGCGCCGGCACGATCCGTCGCGTGCGACAGACGCTCATGGCGACGAACCTGGCCGAGGGGGCGTTGGTCGCGTGGGTGTACCCGAACGACAAGCTCGACGCGGCGTTCGACTTCATGGTGAAGGACGATCCGTTCAGCGGCCACGTCGTCATCCGCAACGCCGATCCCGCGACGCAGGGCGCGTCGTATCGCCTCTGGACGACGGTGAAGGTCCCGCAGGGCTATTCCATCGAAAAACATTGCGAGGAGCTCGCGCGCATGACCGGCGCCGAACGCTTTCTCGTCATGCCCGCGAACCGCATCTTCGCCCTCGGCGTCGGCCACGTCCGCCGGAAGGGGATGGAGCCGGGCTCGAAGTCGGACGACCTGGCGGAGATCAAAGACACCGCGAAGGCGGAACTGTCGGACCTCGAGTGGCGCGTACTGACGGCGCTCAAGCGCGAGCTGGAGCCGGAGGAGATCGTCCGCGACGTCTGGGTGCGGCGCGCGAAAGAGGCGGACGTGCCGCTGGAGACGTTCTACGAGGTCGCCGAGTCGCTGAACAAGCGCGGCGTCATCGGCCGCTTCTCGACGTTCCTCGAGCATGTGAAGACGCTCGCCACGGGCGATCGCGTGACGCGCTTCAACGCCCTGTTCCACTGGGCGGTGCCGAAAGGACGCGAGATCGAGGCGGGCCAGCAGGTCGGCCGCTTCCACATCCTGACGCACTGCTACTGGCGCGAAGGCGGCGACGAGTTCCGCAACGTGAACATCATGGCGGTGGCGCACGGGACGGAGAAGGAGGCGGTCCTCGCGCACAAGCGCGCCATCGACGAGCACCTCGAGAGTGTCGGGATTCCAGTGCTCTACACGAACGTCTTCTGGGGCGGCCGCAGCGAGATCAAGCCGAGCGAGATCTCGCCGTTCGCGTACCGCGAGTGGTGCGAGCAAATGGGGATCGATCCGGAGAAGATGCGCGAGCGAGCTCCGTCATCCTGAGGTGGCGGAGCGGCAGAGCCGCGTAGCGCACCGAAGGATCCGGTGCTGAAACGAGTGATGCGTTCCAGCTACCCGTAGCTGGGTCGCGCTTCTTGTTTCAGCACCGGGTCCTTCGCCGTCTACGCGGCTCAGGATGACAGACGCTAGGAGTGGAGCTCGAACGCGACGTTCTTGTTGTCCTTCTCGGCGAGCTCCAGCTCCCACGCTGAGGTGAAAAGGACGACCGCGCGGCCGTCGGTGTCGACGGCGAGGCGTGTGCGCGACGGAAGCGACAGCTTCGCGGCGGTGTCGACGTCGGTGTTGACCCAGCGCGCCATCGTGTAGGGGAGGGTCGTCACCGTCGTCTCGACGTTGTACTCGCTCTCGAGGCGCGACTGCAGGACATCGAACTGCAGCTCGCCGACGACGGCGAGGATCGGCTCGGACTTCAGTCCTTCGTGCAGCGTCAGGACCTGCATGACGCCCTCTTCCTCGAGCTGTTCGAGCCCTTTCTGGAACTGCTTCTGGCGCGTGACTTCCTTTGCGCGCAATGTGGCGAAGTGTTCCGGCGCGAAGCGCGGGATCGGCGGGAAATCCACCGGCTCGCCGGAAGAGACAGCGTCGCCGATGCGGAAGAGGCCCGGGTTGACGAACCCGATGACGTCGCCCGGATACGCGCGGTCGATCGTCTCGCGGTCGCGCGCGAAGAGGCGGTGCGGACGGGTCATCCGGACCTCACGATCGAGACGCGAGTGGTGGACCAGCATGTCCTTCTCGAAGACGCCGGAGACGACGCGCATGAACGCGAGGCGGTCACGGTGCCGCTTGTCCATGTTCGCCTGGATCTTGAAGACGAAGCCGGTGAACATGTCGGACGTCGGATCGACGTCGCTGCGCGGCGCGGGCGGTGGCGCGAACTCGAGGAGCGCGCGGAGGAACGGCTCGACGCCGAAGTTGTTAATCGCGCTGCCGAAGAAGACCGGAATGACTTCGCCGTGCGCGAACCGCTCGCGATCGAACTCCGCGCCGGCGCCCGAGAGAAGCTCGGCCGCTTCGCGGAGATCGGTCCACGCGGTCGGTCCGATCGCGTCTTCGAGCGCGGGATCGTCGATCCCGCTGACGACCACCGGCGCGATCGACGCGCCGTGCTGCGTC
>DASYSN010000388.1:0-10421 GCA_036003305.1 Thermoanaerobaculia bacterium | reverse complement strand
CCGACGAAGTACCGGTCGGCGACGAAGGGATCGAGCGCGATCGAGGTCACCTCGGTGTGCCGCGTCGGCGGCGCCAGCGAGCGCCAGTCGTTCTCGTTCGGATCGGCAACGAGGATCTCGCGCTCGCGTGAGGTGAGGAATAGTCGTGACCCGCCATACACCGCCGCGTACTGCGCGTCGGGAGCGTCGGCCGGGATCCAGCGGAAGTTGTCGTCGACACGGCCGGCCTTCACGCCCTGCACACCGGCGATGTAGACGAGCTGCTCGCCGGCGGAGTGCCGCAGAGCGATCGTTCGTCCGCGCGACGGCGCGTCGATGATCCGGAGCCAGCGCGAGCCGTCGAACGCCGTAAGGCCGTTCTCGGTCAGCGCGAAGAGCGCGCGCTTGTCGGCGAGCATGCCGATCGCGATGTCGACCGTGCGCGTGTCGGCGCCGCCGAGGACGTACCACGACTTCCCGCCGTCGCGGGACGTGTAGACGCCCTCGTTCGTGGCGGCGAAGAGACGATTGGCGTTGAAGCGGACGACCTTGTCGACGCGGAGAGGCAGATTGACCGGCGCGCTCTGCGTCCAGTCGATACCGTCGGCACTGTAGAAAAAGCCGCGCTCCGTGCCGGCGATGAACTTCGGATCGCCTTCGCCCTCGCGCGCGATGTCGAGCGTCAGCACCACGGCCGGAAGCTTCGCCGCGTCGCTGGCGCGTTCCCACGTCGCTCCGCCGTCGTTCGAGCGATACAGCCCTGAGGCCGCGCCGCCGAAAACGACCGACGCATAGACGCGATTCTTCGTCGACGGATCGGGAACGATCGACGTGATCTTCACGTCGTACAGACCTTCGCATGAGCGGGTGAACGTCTTCGCGTCGTCGTCCGAGACGTAGACGCCGTCGCCCTCGACGCCGACGATCACGCGATGCGGCCGCTGCGCGTCGAGCGCGATCGAGTTGATGACGAGGTCCTCGCTCGAGACCGCGTACCACGACTTGCCGCGGTCGTCCGTCCGGTAAAGGCCGCCGACCGAGCCGGCGTAGACGACGTCGTGGTTGCACGGATCGACTTCGATGTCGTGGATTCGGCGGTTGTTGAACCCGTCGCGGTAGCGCGTCCACTTGTCGCCGCGGTCGGCCGAGTTGTAGACCCAGCCGCAGGTCGAGACCCAGACGCTGTCGGGGTTGTCGCGCTCGACCAGGATCTGGAACATGTCGGTGTCGAGCACCATCCCGTTGTTGACCATCTTCCAGGTCTTGCCGCCGTCTTCCGAGCGCTGTCCCTGCCGCCACGTCCCGACGTAGATGCGGTCGTGCGTGCGCGGGTCGAGCGCGAGCGACTCGACGTTCTCCTGGTCCGAAATCTTGCGCCACGTCTCGCCGGTGTCGTCCGAGCGATAGACGCCCGTCAGCCCGCCGACGACGATGACGCTCGGATCGTGCGGATCGATGGCGATCGCGCGAACGGAGAAGTCTTCGAGTCCGGCGTCGCGGCGCGCCCAGGTGCGTCCGCGATCGTTCGAGACGGCGATGACGCCGCCGCCCCACAGTCCCCAGCTCGCGGCCCAGAGGCGGCCGTCGCGGTCGACGACGAGGTTGTCGACGATGTATCCGGGGAACGGAGTGCCGTGGTACGGGTTCGACCACGTCTTCGCCCCGTCGGTCGAGAGATACACCTCGCCGCCCGACGTGCCGAGGTACAGCGTGTCCGGCTGCCGGGGATCGACGATCAGGGCGCGGACGTCCGCGCCGAACAACGCAGCCCGCCGCCACTGCGCAAACAGAGGCACCGAGACCAGAAGAAGGCCAATGAGAATCAGGAACTTACGCATGAACACCCGACACGCGATGAATTTACCATGGTGGCAACAAGCAAAGGGCGTGACACTGCTATCCTTCGCGCCGCATGACCACTCTCCGGCGTCGCGAAATCGACCGTCTGCGCACCTGCGTCTTTCCTTGTGCGGGTTTCGGGACGCGCTTCTTTCCTGCGACGAAAGTGATCCCGAAGGAGATGCTGCCTCTGGTCGACAAGCCGATCCTGCAGTATGGGATCGAGGAGGCGCGCGACTCCGGCTTCGACAAACTGATCATCGTCAACTCGAAGGGGAAGGACACGATCCTCGACCACTTCGACCGCTCCACGGAGCTCGAACGCTCGCTGCAGGAGCGCGGCAAGACCGAGCTGCTCGCCGAGGTGCAGGCGGTCAGCAACATGGTCGACCTGATCACCGTGCGCCAGAAAGAAGCCCTCGGCCTCGGCCACGCCGTGATGCAGGCGCGCGATGCAGTCGGGAAGCACCCGTTCGCCGTCGTGTTGCCTGACGACGTCATCCTGGCCGAGGAACCGTGCCTCCAGCAGATGCGCCGGGTCTTCGAGGAGACCGGAAGGCCGGTCGTGGCGCTGATGGAAGTCTCCGACGAAGAGACGGCGCGCTACGGCATCGCGGGCGGTGAGTTGATCGGCGGCGGGCGATTCAAAATCAACGAGATGGTCGAGAAACCGAAGATCAACCCGCCGTCGAACTACGCGATCATCGGCCGGTACATTTTGCCGCCCGAGATCTTCGGAATCCTCGAACAGACCGAGCGCGGCGCCGGCGGCGAGATCCAGCTGACCGACGCGCTACGCGAGCTCCTCCGCGCCGGCGACTTCTACGGCCTCGTCTTCGAAGGCAAGCGCTACGACGCGGGCGAGAAGCTCGGATACCTGAAGGCGACCGTCGACTACGCGCTCAAGCACCCCGCGCTCGCGGACGAGTTCCGCGCGTACCTCGAGACGCTTTTTACGCGCCAGCCGTGAAACGAATCGACCTCCTCGACCTCCCTGAGGCGATGCGCACGCTCGTCGGCGAATGCGAAGTGACCGGCAACCGCACCGCGTTCGAGCGCGGCGGGCGTCCGGTGGCCTTGCTGGTGTCGTACGACGAGTGGCTCGCCCTCCGCGAGACGATCGCGATCGTGAACGATCAGCGGCTCATCGCGGCGTGGCGGAAGTCGGAGGCCGAGATCGGCCGCGGCGCGATCGTGCCGGCGTTCGAGCTCCCGCGCATTCGCGTCGCGAAGTCCGTGAACGTGCCGGACGAAGCCCGCGCGATCCTGCAGCGCATCGACGACGACCCGATCGCCGGCGCTCCGCTCTTCGATCCGCTCAAAGGCCTCTGGAGCGGCCGCGACGGCGCATTGCGCGTCGTCTACCGCATCGACGCCGAGGCGCGCGTCATCCTCGTGCTGCTGATCGGGACGGCGGCGGAATGAAACACCCCTCACCCGCACTCCGCTTCGCTCCGTGTCTCCCTCTCCCCGCTTCGCGGGGCGAGGGGGTAATTACCCTTCTCCCTGCGAAGCGGGGAGAAGCTGGCCGAAGGCCGGATGAGGGGCAATGACACGCATGAAGTTCATCCTCGCCTCCGCGTCCCCGCGGCGCCGGGAGCTGCTCTCGTCCATCGGGCTCACGTTCGACGTCATCCCGAGCCATGTCCCCGAGGTGCGGGGGGAGCACGAATCGCCGGAGGAGTACGTGGCGCGGCTCTCTCGCGAGAAGGCGCAGGCGATCGCAAACCTCCATCCTGACGAATGGGTCATCGCGGCCGACACCACGGTGCTCCTCGGCGAGCAGCTCCTCGAGAAGCCCGAAGACGACGCCGACGCACGGCGGATGCTCGCGACCATCGCCGGACGGACCCACATCGTCTACACCGGCGTCACGCTCCAAAACGTCTCGCGTGGCTGGAGCGAGACCCGGATCGCCGAATCGGAAGTCCGCATGCTCCCGCTATCATCCGAAGACATCGCCTGGTACGTAAAGACAGGGGAGCCGATGGACAAAGCGGGAGCCTACGCGGTGCAGGGAATCGGCGCCATGTTCATCGACTCGATCCACGGCAGCTACACCAATGTCGTTGGATTGCCACTTGCTACTTTGTTCCAGATGCTCCGAAAAGCGGGAATCGACCCCCTGGAAAGCAGTGGTTAGTGCTTAGTGGCTTAGTGCTTAGGTGTGTTCTTTTCCTAAGCTCTAAGCACTAAGCTCTAAGCACTAGAATCTAACTATGTCGTCAGCAGCAAGAGTCGGCGTCTTCATGCTCGTCATCCTGGCGATCCTCGGGTTCTTCGTCTTGAAGATCGAGGACATCAACGTGCATCGCCAGGGCCGCGGCACGCGCGTAGTGACCGCCGTCTTCGACGACGTGGCGGGCCTCGACAACAAATCGCCCGTCCGCATCGCCGGCGTCCGCAAAGGCAAGGTCAAAGACATCGAGGTGATGCCGAACGGCAAGGCGCGCGTGACGATGGAGATCGACGACGACGTGCCGTTCCACAGCAACGCCACGGCGCGCGTCACGAACCTCGGCCTCCTCGGCGAGAAGTACATCGAACTGAATCCCGGCACCTCGGCCGCGCCGGTCGTTCCGAACACCAACCAGGAGACGATGGTGCAGTCGGCCCCAGCGCCCGCCTCGATCGACGACGTCACGACGCAGATCTCCTCGATCGCGACCGACGTCAAAGCGGTGACCGCGTCGATGCGCGACGTCCTCGGCGGACCGTCGGGCGAGCGCCGGCTCGAAGAGATCGTCGGCAACGTGCAGGCGATCACGGCCCAGACGCGCGAGCTGATCGCCGCGAATCGCGCGAACGTCGATGCCATGATGGCGAACGTCCGCGTCATCAGCGAACAGCTGCGCACGCAGATCCCGCGGCTCGCCGACTCGATCGACCGCGTGGCGACGGAAGTCGGCGGCACTGTCGGCGAGAACCGGAAAGACGTCCACCAGGTCGTCGAGAACCTGCGCGATCTGTCGAAGGACCTCCGCACGACCGCCGACAATCTGAACAACATCACCGGCCAGGTCCGCAGCGGCGAGGGAACGGTCGGCAAGCTGCTCTACAGCAACGAAGCGCACGACAAGCTGACGAACGCACTCACCTCGGTCGAGAGCGGCGTGAACGAGCTGCGCAACACGCTCGGCAAGGCGGCGAAAATGCGTCTCGACCTCGGCATCCAGGGGAACTACTACGCCGGCCTCAAACAGACGCCGGTGACGCAGTTCGTCGGCGGCAACTCGCGATCCGAGGTGATGCTGAGGATCACGCCCGACCCGGAGAAGAACCGGTTCTACAACATCAACATCGCCGACGATCCGCACGGCTCCGCGCAGACGCGCACGTACCAGCAGACGATCACCGACCCAGCGACCGGCCAGACCACGACCACCATCACCGACACGACGAAGTACGACCGCACCTATCTTCTCGGCGCGCAGGTCGGCTGGGTGCTGAACGACTTCGCGGTCCGCATCGGCATGATCGACAGCACCGGCGGCGCGGCACTCGACTACAAGCTCAACCCGCGCATCTCCGTCACCGGCGAGGCGTTCGACTTCGGCAAGAAGCGCGATCCGAACCCGCACCTCCGCTTCTCCGGCCAGTACGTCGTGCGGCACGAGACGCCGAAGACGCCGCTGATCTTCGTCTCCGGCGGGATCGACAATCCGCTGAACAAGAACAGCCGCGCGGTCACGTTCGGCGGCGGCATCCGCTGGCGCGACGACGACCTCAAATACCTCTTGAGCAGCGTGCCGGTCGGCCGATGATCCGAGCCGCGCTCCTCTTCGGCGGCCGCTCCGCCGAGCACGAAGTGTCGATCCTCTCCGCCCGGTCGGTCGCCAATGCCGCCGCCGACCGCGTGGAATTCGTCCCGATCTTCGTGACGAAGGACGGGAAGTTCGTGGATCCCGACGCGAGTGCTTCGGTTCTCAGTTCGGCATCCGGCATTCGGCAACCGGCATCCGGGGAACTCCGCGACGGATCAGCGGATGCCGGATGCCGGGTGCCGGATGCCGGCTTTTCCTTCGAAACCTGGCTCCGCTCCGCCAACCTCGACATCGTCTTCCCGCTCATCCACGGCACCGGCGGCGAGGATGGCGCGCTGCAGGGCTATCTCGAAACGCTCGGCGTCCCGTACGTCGGCAGCGGTGTCATCGCGTCGGCGGTCGGCATGGACAAGCACCATATGAAGCAGGCGTTCGCCGCCGCGAAACTGCCGCTCGTCGACTACGTCGCGCTCACCGAGCCGGAGTGGAAGAACGAACGCGAACGGGTCACGCGCTCGGTCGTCAACGCGATGCGGCTGCCGTACTTCGTGAAGCCGGCGAACAGCGGCTCATCGGTCGGCGTCACGAAGGTGAAGAACGACCAGGAGCTGGCGCCGGCGATCGAGTTCGCGTTCCGCTTCGACGAGAAGGTGCTCGTCGAGCGCGGCATCGACGCGCGCGAGATCGAAGTCGCGGTCCTCGGCAACGACCAGCCGGAAGCGAGCGTGCCGGGCGAGGTCGTCGCTGGACGCGACTTCTACGACTACGAAGACAAGTACATCGAGAACAAGTCGACGCTCGTCATTCCGGCGAAGTTGCCGAAGGAGAAATCCGACGAGATCCGGAAGATCGCGATCAGCGCGTTCAAGGCGGTCGGCGCGGCTGGCTTCTCGCGCGTCGACTTCTTCCTGGAGCGCGGGACGAACCGGCTCTACCTAAACGAGATCAACACCATTCCCGGCTTCACGAACATCTCGATGTACCCGAAGCTGTGGGAGGCGACCGAGATGAAGTACCCGCGCCTCATCGAGCGGCTCCTCGAGCTCGGGATCGAGCGTTCGCAGGCCCGCGCCGCGCGCCGATCGAAAGCCATGGCCTGGTTCGAGAACGTAAAGTCTTTAACGTAGTTTCGAGGTTACGTAGTTACTGGGTTACGCGGTGGAGACGAGAGCGACCGCTTCCACGCAACCGCGTAACCCCGTAACCTCGTAACCCGTGATTTGGCCGTTCCGTATCGCCTGGTCCCGTCTCCGCCCGATCAACGCCAGCGCGATCACGCGGATCACGATCGTCGCGATCGTGATGGCGGCATTCCTCTACGGCGACCACAAAATGTTCGACCGCCTCTTCACGGCGGTCGCGAAGATCGAGACCGCGACGCCGTTCTTCGCGCTCGGACTGCTGCGCAACCTGCTGGCGATGGTGTTTCTGGTCGCCTGCGTCGTCCTCTTCTCCTCGTCGATGACGGCGGCGATCGGCGCGTTCTTCTCGGATCTCGATCTCGACGTCTACCACGCCGCGCCGCGCGGCAAGCTCGCCATCGCGCTCTCGCGCTGGGGGAAGACGCTCGCGCAGAGCGCCGCGATCGTCTTCGCGTTCCTGATCCCGCTTTTCATCGCGTTCGCGCAGCAGTACTCGCTGCCGCCGCTCTTCTACGCGTCGGCGATCCTCAACCTCTTCCTGCTGCTGACGGTCCCGGTGAGCCTCGCCTGCATCACGATTCTCCTCCTCGTCCGCTGGTTCCCGGTGCGGCACGTCCACCAGATCGTCGCCACGATCGCGATGCTGATCCTGACCGTCGCCGTCGTCGCCTTCCGCATGAGCCGTCCCGAGCGCTTCTTTACCGAGGTCAACACGGACGACGTCGTCCGCGTGCTGCAGAAGATCGAACTGCCGTCGATGAACGTCTATCCGAGCACGGCACTCGCGGAGCTGATGACGCAGCGGATTCCGTTCGCGATCGCGCCGCGCATCGCCATCACAGCAGCGATCTTCTTCACGCTCTTCGTCGTCGTCGCGCGTTACGCATACTTCAAAGCCTTCGTCCGCGCGCGAGAGTCGATGGCGCCGGTCGCCCTCGGCTCCGCCTTCGCGACACGCGTGATCGATCGCGCGCTCGCCCGCTTCGACGTGCAGACGCGGGCTCTCGTCGCGAAAGAGGTCCGGACGCTCGCGCGCGACGTGGCGCAGTGGTCGCAGCTCTTTCTCATGGCGGCGCTGCTGTTCATCTACCTCTACAACATCCGCATGCTCCCGCTGGGCGGCGACGCCCGCGCCACGATCGTCGCGTACGCGAACCTCGGCATGGCGGGCTTCGTCATCGCCGCCATCTGTCTCCGCTTCGCCTACCCCTCGGTCTCGGCGGAAGGAAAAGCGTTCTGGGTCGTGCGGAGCGCGCCGATCTCGTATCGCCGATTCCTCGGCGTGAAAGTCGCCGTCTACTCCGCGCCGCTGACGCTCCTGGCGCTGCTGCTCACCGCGTTCGCGAACGTGATCCTCGGCGCCGGCGCGATCGTCTGGACGTTCACGCTGATCGGCGCGTCGCTCCTCGCCGTGACGCTCGTCAGCCTCGGCGTCGGCCTCGGATCTCTCTCGCCGAACTTCGACGCCGAGAATCCGCTGCAGGTGGGCCTCTCGCTCGGCGGCTTCGCCTACATGGCGATCTCCCTCGGCTACGTCGGCGCGATCATGCTCCTGATGGCGCGGCCGATCATGCGCTACGTCCTCTGGAAGTTCCTCGCCATCACCGACGAGCAAAGCGTCGCATCGATTGTCGTCCCGATCGTGACCGCGGTCACCCTCTCGGCCGCGCTCATGGTGTTACCTCTTGTCGCGGCCGAAAGACGGCTGAGCGAGAGAGAAAAGTAGTTACAATCGCAGCCTTGGCAGACATCGCGATTTAAGGAGACGAAATGAGCGAGATTCCCCCGCCCACGGTTCCGCCTGCGACTCCTCCACCTCCGGGTGGATCGTATACACCGCCCCCGCCACCGGGAGGCGGCTCGTATTCGCCGCCACCCCCACCCCCCGCAGGCGGAGGCGCGGCACCAGGATCCGACCGCACCATCATGGTCATCCTGTCGTATCTCTGGATTCTGTTCCTCATCCCGCTGTTGGCGAAGAAGGACGACTCGGAAGTGCAGTGGCACGCGAAGAACGGTGCCGCGCTCTTCGGCGCCGAGATCATCTGCTGGATCGTCTTCATGATCCTCGGCTTCGCGCTGCGCCGCATCATGTTCCTCGGCTGCGGCATGGGCGTCGTCGAATGCGTCATCTGGCTCGCGTTCCTCGGCGTTCGCATCATGTGCATCGTCAAGGGCGTCGGCGGCCAGCGCTTCCGCATCCCCGTGATCACCGACTTCGGCGAGAAGCTCTAGGAGCCCCGATATGAGCAGCAGCGCACCTACACCTCCTCCGGCGCCCGCGGCGGGCGGCGGCGGAGATCTCGTTTATCCGCAGCAGCCGCCGAAAGACCCGACCCTCATCCTCGTGCTGAACCTCCTCCTTTTTGGCGGTGTCGGCTACATCGTGATGGGACAAAAGATGAAGGGCATCGTCGCCATCATCGTCTGTCTCGTCATCGCGATTCCGACGTGCGTCGTCGGCTCGCTCCTCGTCGGCGTCGCGGCCGGCGTCGATGGAATGATGCAGGCGCAGCAACTCCAGGCCGGCTTCCCTGTCGGGCAGTGGACGTTCTTCAAAGACCACAAGTGAGTGCGTGAACGTGGGGCGGGCAGCAGCCCGCCCTACATCCGCCCCGCCGCCTCGCTCGTACATTCCGACATGAGCGAAGCCAACATTCAGACCATGCAGAACCTCTACGCCGCGTTTGCGCGCGGCGACGTCGGTGCGATCCTCGACAGCGTCTCCGACGACGTGACCTGGGGTCCCGACTCGGTCGCGACGGAAGTGCCGTGGTACGGCCTCCGGCAGGGCCGCGACGGCGTCGGCGACTTCTTCGCCACGCTCCAGCGCGAGGTCGAGTTCACGCAGTTCGAGCCGCGGTTCTTCGCCGCGACCGGCAACTACGTCCTCGTCCACGTCGACATCGGCTACAAGCTGAAGAAGAACGGCAAGGGCGCGTCGGTCGGCTCACTTCACGAGTTCGAGCTCGAAAAGGGGAAGGTGAAGAGCTTCCGCGGCTACGAAGACACCGCCAACGTCCGCGACGCCTGGAACTCGTAGGCCTGTCACTAAAACTGGACACAGGCGCGCTGTTTTAGCTCGGGGTCGTGCTGTTTTGGCTCGGGGTCGTGCTGTTTTGGCTCGGGGTCGTGCTGTTTTGGCTCGGGGTCGTGCTGTTTTAGCTCGGAGTCGAGCCGTTTTAGCTCAGGGTCGTGCTGTTTTAGCTCAGGGTCGTGCTGTTTTAGCTCGGGGTCGTGCTGTTTTAGCTCGGGGTCGTGCTGTTTTAGCTCGGAGTCGAGCCGTTTTAGCTCAGGGTCGTGCTGTTTTGGCGCCGGGTACCGCCGTTTTAGCGCCAGGTCTCGCCGTTGGGGGTTCGAACAATGTGTCATCCCGAGCGTAGCGAGGGACCTGGGTGGCGGGGCGGCACGAGTAGCGCGCCCCCCGCCCGCCCAGGTTCCTCGCTACGCTCGGAATGACACGTTTATGCGCAAAGCCCGTCTTGGCGAGGCTCGGAGCGGCGTTTTTTCACCACATCATCCCGAGCAGGAGCTTGGCGGCGTCGCTCATCATCGACCGGTCCCAGACTGGATCGAAGACGACTTCGATGTCGGCCGTCTTCACGTTCGGGAGCGATTCGATCTTGGTCTTCACGTCGGTCGCGATCACCGGGCCCATGCCGCAGCCCGGGGCGGTCAGCGTCATCTTCACCTTCAC
>DASYSN010000387.1:0-3465 GCA_036003305.1 Thermoanaerobaculia bacterium | reverse complement strand
CGTGACGCTGGCCGCGTCACAGACATGGAACATCGGCAGTTACCCGGCCGCCGACCTCGTTCTGAACGGCACCGTCAATCTCAATGGGTATGCGCTCACGGTTGGCGGTACGAAGAATGTCGCTCAGTTCAACGGCGACGTGGTCGGTTCCGGCGCCATCAACATCAGCGGTGGCTTCGATACCGGTTGGGTGGAGTTCAACGGACACGTCTCGATCAACGGTCCGATCACGGATCTTCTCGGAATGGCGAAGTTTACGGCAACGAACACGTTCGCCGGACCCGTCAAACTCGTCAGTACGTTTACAGGCGACAACCATTGGCAGTCCTTCGACATGAGCGCCCCCGCAGCGTTTCCGTCCGGATGTCAGGTGATCTTCAGCGACGCCACCTGGGGGGTCCTGAGCCTCGGCCCGAACGTGCTGACGCAGCCGTCGCTCTCCGGCACGGGAGCCATCATCCTCAACGGCGGAACGGTGAACCTCACGAACGCGCCGAATACCACATTGCACGGCTACATCGCCGGGTCGGGGTCGCTCAATGTCACCGGTGGAAATCAGACGCTCCTTTATTTCGCGGGCGCCTCTGCCACGACCCTGACGACCACCGTCACGAATCACGCAACGCTCTTCCTGGACGGAGCGAATATCGTCGCCGGGACCACCAGCGTCGGGCCGGGCACCCTCAAACTGCATAGCTCGCATCTCGACGCCTTGAATGCCAGCGGCGGAACGCTTTCGCTACTGGTGGGAAACTTCGCGACGAGCCTGACGCTGAGCTCCACGTCGAACTTCATGGCGGTGCTAGCATCAGGGAAACCGATCAGCGTCAGCGGCAACGTGTCCCTTGGGAGCAGCTCCCTCTCGCTGACGCCCGAGGCGCAACCGCAAGCCGGCGCCACCTACACCCTCATCGCGAATACCGGCAGCGGGTCGACGGCGGGCACCTTCGCCGGCTACCCGGAGGGCGCCACCTTCACGCTCAACGGCATGACGTACAGCATCACGTATCACGGCGGCAGCAGCGGGAAAGACGTCGTGATCACGGTCATCGGGCCTGCGAAAGCAGCGACCCAGACGCTGCTCGCGACGTCGCCGAATCCTTCCCAGCACAACCAGCCGGTGACGCTCGCGGCAACCGTCAGCAGCGTGAGCGGCGCCCCGACCGGAACCGTGACCTTCTACGACGGATCGACACCTCTCCAAGCGGTCACGCTGAACAACGGCAGGGCCACGTACACGACGGCCGCGCTCGGCGTCGGAGTGCACAGCCTCACCGCTCAATACGGCGGTGACAGCGCATTCTCTCCAAGCACGTCGAACGCTGTTTCGCAGACCGTCAGAGGCGGCGCCCCAACGCTGACGTCCCTCACCACCTCTAACGGCACGACCGAGGTCGGCGAGCCGGTTGAATTCCGAGCGTTCGTCCAAAGCTCCGCGAGCGCACCGAGTGGCTCGGTCGTCTTCACGGACGGCGGAATCCCCATCGGCGCGGCCACGCTCGACGCCAACGGACTTGCGAGCTTCACCACGAGCGCGCTTGGCGCCGGGGTGCACGCGATTGTCGCGACGTTCCAGGCGAGCGATGCGTTCAGCGGCAGCTTTTCCGCCCTCGTCACGCAGACCGTCTTGGCCGACTGCCCCTTCCCCATCTTCGCGTCCACTCTGGCCGACGCGATGGTCGCACCGCACAGTGACGTCACGTTGAGCGTGACCACGGCGACGGGACAACAAGAGCAGTTCGCGTGGTTTAGCGGCAGTTATCCGGACACCTCTCAGCCTCTCGGCGTGACGTCGCCCGCGCTGACATTGTTCAACCTGGAGAGCAGCGCGCGCGTCTGGGTTCGCGTCACGAACTCCTGCGGAAGCGTCTACTCCTCGGCGTTGATCGGTGTCCCGACACCGCCACGGCGGCGCGCGATTCCGCACTGATATCATTCGCGGCGCCATGCCTACCGACACGATGGAATCGACCCTGGGAGCGCCTCTCACGGTGCTCTCCGAAGAAGAACAGATGTTCCAGCAGAGCGTCCGCGAGTTCGCGGTCGAGCGGATCCGCCCGCTCGTCCACGACATGGATCACGACGCGAAGATGTCCCCCGACCTGATCCGCGAGTTCTTCGACCTCGGCGTCATGGGGATCGAGGTCCCGGACCAGTGGGGCGGCGCCGGATCGTCGTTCTTCACGGCCGTCCTCGTCGTCGAGGAGCTCTCGCATGTCGACGCGTCGTGCGGGGTCATCGTCGACGTCCAGAACACGCTCGTCAACAATATCCTCCTCCGCTGGGGCAACGAAGATCAGAAGTCGAAGTACCTCTCGATGCTCTCGCGCGACACGGTCGGCGCGTATGCGCTGTCCGAGGCGGGATCGGGATCGGACGCGTTCGCGCTCGGAACGAAGGCGGAGGACAAGGGCGACCACTGGGTGCTGAATGGCCAGAAGCTGTGGATCACGAACGCGGCGGAGGCTGGCGTGTTCGTCGTGTTCGCGAACGCGAATCCGGACGCGGGATACAAGGGGATCACGGCGTTCATGATCGAGCGCGACTTCCCGGGCTTCACGGTCGGGAAGAAGGAAGACAAGCTCGGCATCCGCGCGTCGTCGACGTGCGAGCTGATTCTCGAGGATTGCCGCGTCCCGAAGGAGAACGTCGTCGGCGAGACGGGCAAGGGCTACAAGATCGCGATCGAGACGCTGAACGAAGGACGGATCGGCATCGGCGCGCAGATGATCGGCGTGGCCCGCGGCGCGCTGGAGCACGCGATCGCGTACGTCAAGGAGCGCAAGCAGTTCGGGCGGACGATCGCCGACTTCCAGGCCGTGCAGTTCCAGATCGCCGACGCGGCGACGAAGCTCGAGGCGGCGCGGCTGATGGTCTACAACGCCGCGCGGCTGAAGGACGCGAAGAAGCCGTTCGTCCGCGAGGCGGCGATGGCGAAGCTCTTTTCGTCGGCCGTGTGCGAGGAGGTCACCTCACTCGCGGTACAGCTCTTCGGCGGGAACGGCTACACGAAGGAGTACCCGGTCGAGAAGTTCTGGCGCGACTCGAAGGTCGGACAGATCTACGAGGGGACGTCGAACATGCAGTTGCAGACGATCGCGAAAACGATCCTCACCGAGCGGCTGTAACACGCTTTGGGCGGGTGCACGCCCCTCATCCGGCGCTACGCGCCACCTTCTCCCGGAGGGAGAAGGAGTTTTGAGAAAAGCCCCTCTCCCTCCGGGAGAGGGCGGCGCCGAGCGTAGCGAGGCGCCGGGTGAGGGGCGCGCAAGTTGCGAAAAAGAGTTGTGTCTGTCAAGTTCTGCAAAATCGGCTGGTGATCTCCGGTCAGTTCTCCTCGCGAGTTTGGTCAGTAGCGGGGGTTGTGGAGCTGAGGGAAACGACGGAGTCGTTTTCCGCAGCTTCCACAGCCCGGTTCTCAAGCGGCGTCGCGGAGCAACTGCTTTTTGTGTTCGGTCAGCAGCT
>DASYSN010000386.1:0-5730 GCA_036003305.1 Thermoanaerobaculia bacterium | reverse complement strand
GTCGAAGAGCTCCCTGTCGTTCTGGTGAGGGATGCCCCACTTGTGTGCGGCGGCCCGGAACATCACCATCTTGATGCCGGCGCCGAACAGCCGCATCGCGTCGAAGTACGCGGCAACGCTGCGGGAGCTGTCAGTGAACTGGGCATCCTCGCCCCTGACGATGTCGGGTCCTCCGCCAGGAATGGAATACGGATACGGGATGCTGAAGCTGACAGCGTCAGCATCCGCCTGGCGCAGCGTGACGCGGCGCCAATCGAGCTCCAATTCATCCGCCAGCACCGCGGCGAGAGTCGACTTGGTGCCCTGCCCCATTTCCGAACGATGGGTGAGGATGGTGACGTCGCCGGACAGCGGCTTCATGATGACGAAGAAGCCGAGCGGCGCGCCGTTGATCAGCGCGTTGATCAAGCTGGGTTGCGGGGGGCCGGACGCCGCTTCGATCCGTGTCGGAAGAAGCGTGCCGAACGCCACCGCCCCGGCACCGATGCCGAGGTGCTTGAAGAACGCGCGGCGAGTGACCATGAAGATCGGGCTGCCGCTCATGACTTCACCCCTGCGGCGCGATGGATCGCTTCGCGGATCCGCGGATATGTCCCGCAGCGGCAGATGTTGCCGCGCATGCGATCGTCGATCTGTTCGTCGGTCGGATGCGGGATCTCGTCGAGCAGCGCCGACGCGGTCATGATCTGGCCGGGCTGGCAGAAGCCGCACTGCGGCACGCCGAGCTCGAGCCACGCCTTTTGACAGGGGTGAAGTTCGCCGCCGTCGTAGGACAGTCCTTCAATGGTCGTGATCTTCGAGAGCGCGGCGACGCCGACGTCGACCGCGCAGGACCGCGCCGCCTTGCCGTCGAGATGCACCGTGCAGGCGCCGCACTGCGCGACGCCGCAGCCGAATTTCGTCCCCTTGAGGCCGAGGACGTCGCGGATGGCCCAGAGCAGCGGCATGTCGCCGTCGCAATCGACGGTGTGCCACTTCCCATTGACATGTAGCTGAAACACTGACATCGCGAACCTCCTTCAGAACTTGAGGCGAAGCTCGATTCGAGCGCCGGAAATGGGCGTCTGCCCCTGCCGCCAGCCATGCATTGCGTCGAGGCGCAGGATCAGGTCGCGGGTGAGAACGTGCTGGTAGCGCGCGCCGAGCGCGTACTGCTTCTCGCCCGTGTTGTCGCGGATTCCTTCGACGACCGATCCTTCGAGAATGATTTGCTGTTCGAGCTTCGGCAAATGGATGAACTCCAGCCCGACGGCGCCGCCGACAGCGTTGTGCGCCGTTGCATCGAGCGTGGGATAGGCGGTTACGCCATCCGACTCGAAACTGATGCCGGTATTGCGCAGCACGCCGCCGGAATCACCGCCGCGCGCCAGCGACTGTGGGCTGTTGAAGCCGGCGAAGAAGTTGAAGTACGGAACGAAGTTGAGGATGGTGAGGTCGTTGGGACGTTCCGAGTAGTGCGGAATGAGCGAGTTCTCCACCAGCACCAACACGCCGTCCGCGGTCTTCGCCACGCCTGGATCGCCCTTCTGACCGAAGTTGCCGATCACGCGAACGCTGTTGTTGAGATGGAGAGGCCCGTGGTGGTACCGCTTCGTGAAGGCCGCGGTAAGGTTGTGGTAACTCAGGTTGCTGTCCTTCGCGTCGATATACCCGTAGCCGTACTCGAAGTAGCCGTAATGCACGTCAGCAAATCCGGCGAGGCCGAACACCTTCGTGTTTTCGTCCGAGTTCTTGATCGCCGCCGTCGTGACCTTGCGCAGGCCGGTGAAAAAGGTGAGATCGGTGTTGCTGACGTCGAGCGACTTGACGCTCTTCGCCGTGATCGGCGTGAACGCCAGGCCGTTGAATGCGTCCTCGACCCAGACGCCGTTCTGCGTGGCAAAGGGGAACCGGCCCACCGCGAACGGCAAGTCGAATGAGCTGGGATGGCCACGCAGACCGGCAGTGATGTTGCCGGCGTCGCCCTCGAAGAAAAGGGTGTCGAGATTGAAGTCGAGTTTGTGGACGAACTGATCCTGAGCACCGCCGCTGTCGAACGCGTAGCGCGTGAACTGCCCGCTATGGTCCAGCGGGCGGGTGAAGGCATGGAACCGCTCCGTCGGAGTGAGCTGCAGGTCCATGTCGAGATTGAGCCGCGCGGCAATGGCTGACTGGTTCTTTGCCGGATTGCCGTTGTTGTAGTCGGCGTAGACGGTGCGCAGGTCGCCGCCCGTCAGGAAGCCGAAGGTGATGGGATCGTTCGATCCGAGCCAGGTCGGCCGCGGCGTGTATGCGCCGCGGTCGTAGAGACGGATACCCAGCTCCACCGGCGGAACGCCGGTCGGGTTGTCGTTCATGTGCTTCGCGCCGTAAATGTCGAGCTGTTCCTGCGCGCTGTAGGGCGGAATCTTGTACTGGTACGGCTCCTTGCCGAACCATCCCTCCTCGACCGGATCCTTATCCAGCATCCTCGGCGCGGTCGATCCACTGCCAATGTCGAACTCCACCGCTTGCCGGTGCGTGTCGGTGACCCACTCGTTCTCGCTGCGCTTCATGTCGGTGGTCGCGTCGACGAACGTCATGAAGTACATCGGCTCGGTGCGCCCGCGCAGGCGGATGGCGAGCTTGTAGGTTCCCGCCTGTATCAGGTTGCCCGGCACGTGGTAATGCGCCGTGCGCGTTCCGAGGGGCGGGATGCTGTGCTTCTCCATGCGCACGAACGGCGGATGATTGAGGACCGAGGGCGGCGCTCCGCCCGGGCGGATGAACGGCAGTTGGTCGAAGTCGAGGTTGATCGGCAGGTACATCTCCCGATCGGTCCCCTTCACGTTCGTGGTGATGAACTTCGCCTGCATGTTGACGAGCTGCTCGTCGAATGGGAAGCGCTTCGTCGGATCGAACGGGGAGCGCGCCTTGGGATTCCTCACATCGCGCGACTCGACATCGGCCACGTCGCCGTAACTGTCGACATATCCCGATTCCCAAACCACCTTCCCGCTGGAATCGATCAGCGCGACGTCGATCCACAGCTCCGGCTGCGCCCCGAGCGAGCCGGACGGCAGGTTGTGACCTTTATTCAGGTTCTTGAGCGTGTAGTTGAACTTGAGCGTTTGCCCCGCCCGGGGCTCGCTCTCCCAGAACGGACCCTTGAGCTCTGCGGCATTCTCGAGGAGCTTACTTCGATGCTCCCCGCGGTCGCGCCAATCCCCGAGGTTCTTCTGCACGATTTGCCACGCCGTCCTCCGTTTGGCGGGGTCCTGCCATTCGTCCGGGATCTTGTTGCAGTTCTCAGGAACCGCGACTTTCTTCTCCTCGAAATCGTCACTCCCCCACTTGCAGCGATAGTCGAAGGAAAGCCACTGCTGCGGCGTGAACGGCGAGTTCAGATCGATTGGGAACAGGCCGGGATGGCTGATCGGATAACCCGGACCGACGAATTCATGATCGGTGAGCGGGCGGTCGTTGTTGACCGTCTTGCCGTCGGGGAAGATGGCCGCGGGGCCTCGGCGGAATTCAGCCACGCGTCCCGGGTCGGGGCTCATGTGGCACTGCTGGCAGGTGATCCCTTCCTTGTGAGCGGGCGAGTTGCGGTACTCCTCCCACACCGTCTCGAGCTTGATGCCGGCGTGCACCGCAACCTGGTGGCACGGGACGCAGAGCTCTGACTGCTTGATCATCGTGGACGGAATTGCCTGCTGGTGGATGCGCAAATAGCCCTCGCGATCCGGCTCGTCGCCGGTCACGAGGATCTTCAAGTTCTGCGCGTCGCTGATCGCCTTCAGCACGCCCGTCGTATCGAAGGGGCCGAACACCGACTCGTGGATATTGCCCGGCGTGATGCGGCGGGCGCCGTTCCCTTTTCCATCCGCCTCGCCGACGCGATGGCAGGTGACGCAGGTGATGCCCTCTTTCGCCGAGCCGCTGCGGCTCCACCAGGCGATGTCGCGGCGCTCGCCGAGGGCTGTGCCGACGCTGGCGTGGCAGCGCACGCAAAACGAGTTGATCGTGCCGCTCGCCAGATCATTGATCTTCTGCTCGAACTTGTTGAACATTGGCGAGACCGCGGCGTAGGCGTGCGAGGATTTGCGCCATTGTTCGTACTGGTTCGGGTGACACTTGGCGCAGACTTGCGCCGACGGGTATTGCTCGTCAGCGAGCATCCTGTTGTGCTCCGGCGTGTCTTTCTCCGGAGGCGGATTCGGGATGATCTGTCCGAACGCGGCACCCGCCGCGATCGACAGGGTCAAGACGAAAAACAGACGAGTGGCTCTAATCATGAGTCTCCTCCGTCGATACCTGGAACACGCGCAGCGCGAGCAGAGCGCAGGAGCGCCGCGGCCGTGGAATCGGAAACTGCAGCGATGTGATGAATTCGTCTTCGTCGAGCTCCGCCGCGCTCTGCAGCGGCAAGCCGACGAGCCGTTCGGTCAGCAGCGAAGTCGCCGCCGTCGCGATGACGCAGAGATCGCCCTGAAAGCGGGCCGCCGTGATGGCGTCGTGCGAGACCGTCAGCTCGACGCGCACCCGATCGCCGCAGAACGGGTTGTGCCCTTCGTACCGGAAATCGGGAGCCTCGAGCGACCCCCAGTTCCTCGGATTCCGGAAGTGGTCGTGAATGACGTCACCGTACGGCGTCACTGGCCACCTCCTCCTCCGCGAACCGATGAACACGTGCCCGCGCCAGCAGGCCGCCGTGACCGAGTGCTGCGACGTCTTCGAACGACGCGTCCTCGACGAGCAGCCGCGGCAGCACGAGATCGAACGCGCTGACCTCGCCGCGCAGACCGCACGGCGGAAAACCGACGATCGTGACGTCGCGGAGCGTCGCGAGCCAGAGCAGCGTTCCGGGATGGACCGGAATCCCGCTGCAACGCATCGTGGCGCCGAGCTGCTCGAGTGCCGTGAAAACGGGGTCGAGCGGATCGAGGGCGTTCGATCCGCAGATCAGGAACAGCGATGCGCCGGAGTCGAGGAAGGTCTCGATCGACTCGCGGATCGCCGTCGCCTCCGTCGGAAGGCGGAGCGAATGTCTCAGCCGGCAACCGTGCCGGCGAAGGCGAGCCTCCACTCCGGCGACGATGCGGGCGTCGCGGCGCCAGAGGATCGCGTCGCGCGGAACGAACGGACGCACGCGAAGCACCGGGCGCTCGGCCGCAAGCCGCTCGGCCTCTTCGATCCGGCTCCGCGCGATCGCCAGTCTCGTGATCTGCGCGTGCGCCACGACGTCGCCCGCGGCGATGACCTCTCCGCTGGCCGGCGTGAAGACCATCACCCCGTCGATCGAATTGAGCCGCTGCAACGCTCCGGAATCGACGTCCAGCAGGCCGTCCTCCGTCGCGCGGAGAACGTGCCGGTGCCCGATCGGCAGTGCCAGAAGACCGTGAACGCGGAGCGCATTCGCCAGCCGCTCGCCTGCCGCGCGCTGACCGAGATCATCTTCATCCAGCTCGAGCAGGTGAATTTCGCCATCGTGTTGAAGGAGTCTCGCGACGTCCTCTGAGCGAATCGCATGTCCCTTCCTCAGACCGGCGGCGTCGTGGCAGAGGATTCGGCCAATCACGTCCGCAGAGGCGGTGCCGCGACGCAAGGCGAACGCTCTCATGGCGTCGCCCCCTTCGCATTCAACGGCAGTCCGGGACGTCCGTGCAGCACCGCCACGATCTCCGCCGCGATGCTCAACGCGATCTCCGCCGCGGTCTCGCCGCCGATGTCGAGACCGGCCGGCACGCGGACACGCGCGAGATCGCTCTC
>DASYSN010000385.1:0-4766 GCA_036003305.1 Thermoanaerobaculia bacterium | reverse complement strand
CGCGTTGGTCGGCTGCTCCACGCCGCCGCGCGGCTCCATCGTGACGGCGAGGCCTTTGATCTCGGTCATGACCGGGAGGTTCTCGATGGTGATGGTGGCGTTGCCTTTGTCGACGTCGAAGACGCCGGCGCTTTGGGGCTTTGGCTGGTCGCCGCGGAGGATCCAGAGCTCGTAGCTCTTGTCGGTCGGGCACTTCGGGAGGTTCGCGAAGACGACGACGGCGCGGTGCTTGTCGGAGTCCATGAACACCTTTGCCGAGGCGGAGGGCGACATCTGCGCGCCGGTGAGCGCGATCGTCTGCGTGTTCGCGGACGCGAGCGAGGCGACGGCGGCGGCGAGTTTTTCGCGCTGCAGTTCGAGCACCTGCTTCTCGTTGGAGAGCCGCTGGATATCGGACTGCTGTGACTGGACGTGCTCCCGCATGGCGCGGATCCCGATCTCGCGCCAGCCCCACAGCGCCAGGAAGAGCGTCGCGGCGGTGGCGAGGCCCCAGCGGCTGAAGAAGCCGCGCTCGCCTTCCGCTTCCTCGTCCGGCGCCACATCGGCGAACACGCGCTCGCGGACGTCCGGGGGCGGCGCCACCGGCTCGAGGTCCTTCGCCATCAAGGTCGCGGCTTCGGCAAACTCGTCGCGCGCGCGGCGGCAACTGAGGCACGACGAGAGATGCTCGCGAAGGGCGCGCTCTTCGTCGGCGGTCGCGGCACCGAGCGCGTCGAGCGCGGCGATCGCTTCGAAGTCGTCGTGCGCGGATGCCGTCATATAAGGGCCGTCATCAGTGATATGCCTTCAGCCGCTCGCGAAGTTTCTTCATGCCGAGCTGCATCCGAGTCTTGATCGTTCCGAGCGGTTCGCCGAGACGCGCCGCGATCTCGGACTGCGACAGCCCCTCGAAATACGCGAGCTCGAGCGCGATGCGCTGCGCTTCCGGCAACTCCCCGAGGGCGCCGCGAACGGCTCTCTGTTCCTGCGATCGAATGGCATCTTCCGCGCCTGTCGCATGATCTACGAACGCGGAACGGTGCGAGATTTCCCGGCCTGCATCGTTTTCACGATCGCTACGAACCCGGCGCGCGCGCAGTTTGTCGATGCCGCGGCTGCGCGCGATCGAGATCAGCCAGGCCGCCTCGCTGCCGCGCACCGCGTCGAACATCCGCGCGTTGGACCACGCCTTGACGAACGTCTCCTGCAGCACTTCCTGCGCGTCGTCGGCATTGCCGAGGATGCGGAGCAGAAGCGCGTAGACCGTCGAGGAGTAGCGGTCGTAGAGCGATTCGAAGGCAGCGAGATCGCCCCGCGCGACCGCAGGTAGATACTCCGTTGCCGGCGACGGAAGGCTGACCATCAGCGCCAAATCAGTTCAACTACGTTTCGCTCGTCCCGGCGGATGGATCGTCCCCCGCCGTTTTCGTGTCGGGGAAGTCGATGTCGGTCTTGACGCCGACGCGTTTCGGCGCGCGCCGGCCGGGAAATCCGCTCGGCCGTCCGCCGGTCTGGCCGTTGCCCGACCGTCCGTCCGACCCGCCGTCCCAGAAGCCTTTCCCCTTGACGTTTTCCCTCGGATTGCCTGCCATGGAGGAATCGTATCACCCGCCTTACTGCGAGTGGTTCGTGTAGTCGATCGCGATCTGCGTGTTGTTGACGATCCGTCCCTGGATCGTCACGTGCGACTTCTGGATCGCGACGCCCTTCGTCGTGGCGTCGCCGACGAGCTGGAAGCTGTCGCCGCTGCGCAGGTACGTCCCGCTGAGCGTGCCGTCGGTCGAGTCGACGTCGACGTGCGCGTTGGTGTTGTTCACCATCTGCGCGGCGGCGAGCTCCGCGGCGCTCTCTGCGAGCGTCAGCGCCACGATGCGCGAGCGGAAGCGCTGCGCCTCCTGGAGCGCGCGCGAGCCGTCGATCAGCAACAGCTCGATGAGCATGAAGTACAGCACCGCCAGAATGATCGCGGCGGCGAGCACGAAGCCGCGCTCACTCGTGCGGCCGCGGCTGGAAGATCTGATCGATCGCAAGAATGCCATGTTGGTCCACTGCCTGAACGCGTACCGAGTACGCGTGATCGGGAACTTCGTATGCGTTGATGCTGAGTTTCGGCAACCCGCGCGCGACCCATTCGTTCGCGAGTATGCCGACGTTGTAGGCGCGCCGTCGCACGAGGCTCGGATCGGTGAAGTCCCACACGATCGTCCGCGCCTGGTTGTTCTCGTCGAGCGAATAGAGGATCAGCGTCGACTCGGTCTGCGTGTAGTTCTCGAACTTGTCCGGGTAGTACGGCGCCGTCGCGTCTTCGACGTCGCGCCGCAGACGCGAGATGACGGCGCTCACCTGTGGATTGGCGAGGAAGTCGATCGGCAGCTTCTTCTCGTACCCCATCATCTCCTTCGTCAGGAGCGCACTGATGATGATGAACGTGCCGAAGATCGAAAGCGAGACGACGATCTCCATCAGGGTGAAGCCTTTCTCGGAGTCCTCGATCCTCGGTCCTCGGTCCTCGGAGAGGAAATCACCGCCTGCCGTCTGAGGACTGAGGACCGAGGACCGAGGACTGCGCTTCACCATAGGTTCGAACCTCCGGTGTTCGCGCGCGACAGATGCAGCGTCGCGACGCGCTTTCCCTTCTGCCAGATGACCCGCATCGTGACGTTCTTAATGTCCGGCGACGGCTGGTCGATGGTGACGTGGGTCTGGAAGGGCTTCAGCGGGATGAGGATGCCGGTGTCGGTGACGAAGGCCGGCGGCGCGGTATCGAGGTCGGTAAAGTCCATCCGGCGGCGCACCTCGGCCTCGTTTGCGAGAGCCTGATACGCGAGGATCGTCTCGGTCGCCTCCTTCTGCCGCTTCGTCCGCTCGACGAAGACGGCGAGCGACGTGGTGATGACCAGGCCGAGGATCATCAGCGCGACCATGACCTCGACGAGCGTGAATCCGCGCTGGCGCACGCCAGAAGTGTAGTGCTTAGTGGCTTGGTGCTTAGTGCTTAGGTAGGAGCACTCGGGTACTAAGCACTAAGCGACTAAGCCCTAAGCACTAAAATGCCGGCCATGAAACTCCGCTTTGCCCCCTCCCCGACCGGGTTCCTGCACGTCGGGGGAGCGCGGACGGCGATCTTCAATCTGCTCCACGCGCGGAGGCATGGCGGGACGATGCTGCTGCGCATCGAAGACACCGACGTGGAGCGGTCGAAGCAGCATCATGCGGAGCAGATCGTCAGCTCGCTCAAGTGGCTGGGCGTCGAGTGGGATGAGGGGCCGGTCTACCAGAGCGACCGCCTGGATCGCTACCGCGAGCGCGCCGAGGAACTGGTCGCGAGCGGCAAGGCATACCGCTGCTACTGCACCGTCGAAGAGCTGGAGGCCGATCGCGCGGCCGCGGAAAAGGCGGGCAAACCATACAAGTACTCCGGCATCTGCCGCCGCCGCGCGGAAGCGGGCGATCCGCAGGCGCCGGACGAGCCGCACGTCATCCGCTTCAAGGTGACGCCCGGCGCGATTGAGTTCCACGACCTCATCCGCGGCGACGTCCGCTTCGAAGGGGAGCTGCTCGACGACTTCGTGCTCCTCCGCTCCGACAGCTATCCGACGTACCACCTCTCCGTCGTCGTCGACGACATCGACATGGCGATCACGCATGTCGCGCGCGGCGATGATCACCTCTCCAACACGCCGAAGCACATCCTCCTCTTCCGCGCGTTCGACGCGACGGTCCCGACGTTCGCGCACCTTCCGCTGATCCTCGGCAGCGATCGCAAGCGCCTCTCGAAGCGCACCGGCGCGACGTCCGCCGAGGAGTACCGCGACGAAGGCATCGTCCCGCAGGCGCTCTTCAACTTCCTCATGCTCCTCGGCTGGTCGCCGGGGCACGATCGCGAAGTCATCACGCCTCAGGAAGCGGCGCCGGTCTTCGATCTCTCGCAGGTCAACAAGGCGCCTGCCGTCTTCGATCCGGAGAAGCTGCTCTGGATGAATGGGCAATATCTTGCGCACATGACGGCGGACGAGATTTATCCGCATCTCGTTCGATTCCTGCCCGATCCTCCGCCGCCGCTGGACGAGATCCGCTATGTGATCGATCTGAACAAGGTCCGCGGCCGCACGCTGAAGGAGGTCGCGACGCTGCTCGAGCCGTTCCTCATCCCCGACGAGGCGATCGACTACGAGCCGGACGCGGTGAAGAAGCACGTCAAAGGCGACGACCTGGCAGACAGGATGACGGCGCTGCACGACGCGCTCGCCGAGGTCGAGCCGTTTGACATCACGACCACCGAGGCGGCGCTGCGCGGCGTGGCGGAGTCACGCGGCCTCGGCGCCGGGAAACTGATTCACCCGATGCGCCTCGCGCTCACCGGCCGCGGCGCCTCGCCGCCGATCTTCGACGTCGCCGTCGCGCTGGGGCGCGACAAGACGCTGCGCCGGCTCAAGCGCCTCATCGACAAGATTCCGGAGCTCGTGTAGGGGCCGGCTCTTAGCCGGCCCAGGTCACGCGCTGCGCCGGGCCGGCTGAGAGCCGGCCCCTACACGAAACAAGATGTGCGCTACGTAGGCGACTACGAACGCGCCGGACGAGATCCAGTGCGCGACGGCCATCGCGTGGCGTAGGGCGTCGGCGGTGGAGACCTGCATCAGGTAGCCGCTGACGACCATCGGCGCGAGCATCCACATCGCGGAGACGCCGCTCGGGCGTTTCCGCGATCCGTTCGCGAAGGCGGGGAGGATGTGGTTGCCGAAGATCCAGCCGAAGGCGAAGACGGCGAGCGGGGCGACGACGACGTG
>DASYSN010000384.1:0-2443 GCA_036003305.1 Thermoanaerobaculia bacterium | reverse complement strand
TTCGGAGAGAGCGCGCAATCGCCGGCACAGCTCGAGGCCGTCGAGCCGCGGCATGAGGATGTCGAGCACCGCGACGTCCGGCAGGGAGCTCTGGAACGCCGTCCACGCCTCGGAGCCGTCGGCGAACGTCTTCACCTGATGCCCTTCGCGCTGCAGCGCAAAGGCGACCGTCTCGCGGATGTTTGCCTCGTCGTCGACGATCGCGACGTTCGCCATGAGTCGAATTCTAGCGGCGCGATCGGCTGCCGGCGGCGTCGCCACAATCCCGCCACAATCGTGCCGCGGGCCGGCCTCGATTCCTCCGCGCCGTCGCCAACGAGCGGACGCCCATTGTGGTGCGGAGGACACGAACTATGAAACGCCTGCTCGCCTGCATCCCGCTGATGCTGCTCATCGCCGCTTCCGCCCTCGCTGCAGAGGACCCGCTGCCGCTCGTCAAGATGGACGACGTCAAGAGCGCGGCGATGCTGCTCAAGACCTCGCAGCCCGGCGTTTACGCCGAAGCGCCTACGCTGAAGAGCGACGTCCGGCTGCACGTCCGCGGCATCGTGTTGCGCGGCGAGGTGACCCAGACCTTCGAGAACACCACACCGCAGTGCGCCGAGGCGGTCTACGTCTTCCCGCTCCCCGAGAACGCGGCGGTCGACACGCTGCGGATGACCATTGGGCAGCGCGTGATCGAAGGCGAGATCCAGGAGAAGAAGGCGGCGCAGCAGACGTACGACACGGCGAAGGCCGAGGGGAAGCACGCGTCATTGCTGACGCAGGAACGGCCGAACCTTTTCACCGTCGCGATTGCGAACATCGCGAGCGGCGAGAAGGTGCTGATCGACGTCGCGTATCAGCAGACGGTCGATTACCGCGACGGGGCGTTCTCGTTCCGCTTTCCGATGGCGATTGGTCCGCGTTACATCCCGATCGCCGGCGTCGCTGACGCCGATCGCATTCCTTCGTCGCTGCCGGCCGCCCACCGCAACAGCAAGGCGTCGCTCACGGTCGATCTCGACGCCGGCTTCTCTCTGCGCAAGGTCGAGAGCCCGTTTCACCAGATCAACACGTCCGTCGTCTCCGGCTCGCATTACACGATCACGCTCGCGAACGGCGAAGTTCCCGCGGACCGCGATTTCGAGTTGGACTGGCAGCCGGACCTCGGCAGCGAACCGAAGAGCGCGGTCTTCAGCGAAGGCGACTACGCGCTGTTGATGATCATGCCGCCGGCGCAGAGCACGCACGTCCGGATGCCGCGCGAGACGGTCTTCGTCATCGACACCTCCGGCTCGATGGAAGGGACGTCGATCAACGAGGCGAAGAACGCGCTGCTGCTCGCGCTTGACCGCCTGCAGCCGAGCGACCGCTTCAACGTCATCGAGTTCAACTCGACGACCGAAATGCTCTTCGACACCGCGCAGCCGGCGACCACGGATGCGATCTCCCGCGCGAAGGCGTGGGTGAACGCGCTGCACGCGAACGGCGGCACGGAGATCCTCGACGCCATCCAGCACGCGCTGAGGGACGAACAGACGCCGCGAGACGACGGCGTCCGCCAGGTCGTCTTCATGACCGACGGTCAGGTCGGCAACGAGGACCAGTGCTTCGCCTACATCCGCGACCACCTCGGGCGCACGCGCCTGTTCACGGTCGGCATCGGCTCCGCGCCGAACTCGCATTTCATGCGCAACGCTGCGCGCTTCGGCCGCGGGACGTTCACGTACATCGGCAACGTCTCCGAGGTGCAGCAGAAGATGGGCGGGCTGTTCGAGAAGCTCGAGAACCCGGTGCTCTCGAACGTGACGCTGCATCTCGACGATCCGGCGGCGGAGATGTGGCCGCAGCGCGTTCCTGATCTCTACTCGGGCGAGCCGATCGTGGTGACCGTGAAGACGGCGAAGCACGGCGGCCGGGTCATCGCCACCGCGACGATGGGGAAAGAAGAGTGGAACGATACGCGTGTCATTAGCGGTGCCGGTGAGGATTCGGGCATCGCGAAGCTGTGGGCGCGGCAGAAGATCGAGGCACTGCTCGACCGCGACGGTGCGCTCGCCGAGAACAGCGCCGACCGCCAGCAGGTGCTCGACCTCGCGCTTGCGAATCATCTCGTGACGCCGCTGACGAGCCTCGTGGCCGTCGATCACACGCCGACCGGCATCAACCCCGCCACCTGCAACACGACCGCGATTCCGGTGAATCTCCCCGCGGGCTGGGGCGGAATCGACGGGAGCCTGCCGCAGACCGCGACGCCCGGGCCGCTGTGGATCACGATCGGTGCGTTGCTGCTGCTCCTCGCCGTCGTTGTCGTGAAGTATTGACATGAGCCGCCGTCTCACGATCGGAGTGGTCCTCGTCATGGCCAGCGTTTTCAGCTTCAGCAACGCCGCGTATCTGTACGCCAAAGCCGCCCTCGGCCAGTTCCTCCTCGAGCGCGCCTGGACGCGCGCCGTACACG
>DASYSN010000383.1:0-4682 GCA_036003305.1 Thermoanaerobaculia bacterium | reverse complement strand
TCGCGAAGATTCGCGCCTGGCAGCGCAACCTCGCCGTCCTCCCGATGCGCAGCGACATCGACACCGCCGCGGACCTGGAAACATCAGAATGGAGGCCGGAATGAAGATCCTCACCTCCGAACAGATGCGGAACATCGACCGGCGGACGACGGAGCGCTTCGGGATTCCGTCGATCGTGCTGATGGAGAACGCGGCGATCGCGGTGGTCGATGCGATCCAGGAGCACTACCCGAACGCCGACCGCATCGCGATCTTCTGCGGCACCGGCGCGAACGGCGGCGACGGGCTCGCGGTGGCGCGCCACCTCGAGAACCGCGGCGTCGTGCCGGTGGTCATTCTCGTCGGCGACCGAGCGAAGCTCGCCGGCGACGCGCTCACGAATTTCAATATCTGCTCGCTCCTCGGCCTGCCGATCTACGACGTCAAAGACGAAGCGCACGTCGACGAGGCGATGGCGCATGCGTCCGACGCCGATGTCGTCGTCGATGCGATCTTCGGCACCGGCCTCAATCGCGCGCCGGGCGGCGTGCACGCCGAGGTGATCCGCGCGCTCGCGGAAATGCGCATTCCGGTGGCCGCGATCGACCTCCCGAGCGGCGCGAACGCGTCGAGCGGCGAGCCGTTCGAACCGTGCATCCGCGCCGAGCTGACCGTGACCTTCGCTGCGCCGAAGATGTGCCACGTGTTCGACCCCGCGGCGACGGCGTGCGGCGAGATCATCGTCGCCGACATTTCCATCCCCGAGATCGCGATCGGCGAAGAGAACGTCATGCTCGCGTTGACGACGCCGAGGGACGTCGCGCCGTATTTCGCGCCGCGGCTCGCAGCGACGCACAAGGGAACGTACGGCCACGTCGGCATCGTCGCCGGCTCGCCCGATCGTAGCGGCGCGGCGGTGCTCGCGGCACGCGGTGCCATCCGTACCGGCGCGGGACTGGTCACCGTCATCACCGACGACGAGACGGCGCCGCAGGTTCACGCGCATTCGATCGAGTCGATGACGACGAGCGACGTCGATGCCTTGAAGAACAAGGATGCGGTTCTAATCGGACCGGGTCTCCCGGACAACGACGCGGCGTACGCGGATGTCCGTTCGCTCGTCGCGACCATGAAGCAGCCGCTCGTGATCGACGCTTCCGGCCTCAACGCATTCGCGGGCTTTGTCGACGATCTGAATCCGAGTGGCGCCGCACGCGTCATCACGCCGCATCCCGGCGAATTGGCGCGCCTCATAGGCGGCGACGCGAAGTCGGTCAACGCGAACCGTCTCGATGCCGTCCGCGAAGCGGCGCGCCGGACGAAGTGCGTCGTGGTCCTCAAAGGGCACCAGACACTGATCGCCGAGCCCGACGGCCATGTGAACGTGAACCCGACCGGCAACCCCGGCATGGCGTCCGGCGGCATGGGCGACGTCCTCGGCGGCATCATCGCGGCGCTGCTCGCGCGCCGAGTCGACGCGTTCGACGCCGCGTGCGCCGGCGTCTACCTCCACGGCTTCGCCGCCGACATCCTCCGCGACGAGATGGGCGACACCGGCCTCGCCGCGAACGATCTCGCCGAGAAGCTCCCGTTCGCGATCCAGCGGCTGCAGCGAATGTGATGGTCAACGTCGATCCGGCGAAGACGCTCTACGTCCCGACGCGCGCGGCGTGGCGGAAGTGGCTCGCGAAGAATCACGACCGCGCCGCCGAGATCTGGCTGATCTATCCGAAGAAAGGGACCGGCGAGCCGCGCGTCGAGTACCGCGAAGCCGTCGAAGAGGCGCTCTGCTTCGGCTGGATCGACGGGATGACGAAGTCGCTCGATGAAAGCCGCTACATGCAACGTTTCTCGCCGCGGCGGCCGGACAGCAACTGGTCCGAGAGCAATCGCGAGCGCTATGCGCGCCTTCTCGGCGAAGGACGCATCGCGCCGCCGGGACTCGCAAAGCCGCCGAATGAGAACCGCCCGGTCGCGGAGCGCTATGCAAGCAACGGCGTCGTTCCCGCATACATCGAGCGCGCGCTGAAGACCGACAAGGCGGCACACGCTAAGTGGACGAAGGCTCCCCCATCGCACCGCATGAAGTACGTCGCCTGGATCGACAGCGCGAAGAAAGAGGAGACGCGCGCGCGCCGCATCGCCGAGGCGATCGGGATGCTGAAGGACGGCGTGAGCATCAACTCGAAATGAAGCGCTGGATCTGCCAGACCGAAGACGAGACCGCCGCCGCCGGCCGCGAGATCGCACGATCGCTCGCTCCCGATGCCATCGTCCACCTCACCGGCGACCTCGGCGCCGGCAAGACCTTCCTCGCCCGCGCCATCGCGACCGAGCTCGGCGCCGATCCGCGCGAAGTCGCTTCGCCGTCATTCGCGATCGTGCACGAGTACCCCCGCCCCAACGCCGCACCGATCATCCACCTCGACGGCTACCGGTTGTCTGAAAGCCGCCGCGAATGGCTGGAAATCGGAATTGACGACCTCCTCTCCGGCCCCGGCGTGAAGCTCATCGAGTGGCCGAAGCGCGCATTCGAGGAGTTCGAGCCACGCCACGTGGAGGTGACGATTCGGGTGCGGGAGGATGGGGCGCGGGAGATTACTGCCGACTAGTCTTCAAGCGCCGGTACGACTCCGCCACCGCCCATCCGCACGCCGTCAGCACGATCGACTCGACGAATTCGGCCCAGTCAGAGGGCTTCGGACCGCCTGCCGTAATGATCGGAACCCACACCAGGAGGGTGAAGAGGCCCATCTGCAATGTGGAGAGCGCGGCGGCGAGACCTGCGAGGACACCGATGATGATTGCGATGCCGGCGGCGATGAACGTCGCTCCAGTGAAGTAGGCCCACGCCACGTGCCACGGCAGCCAGCGCGGCACGAGCGGCGCGGTGTTCTCGAGGTACAGGAAATGGGAGACGCCGAAGAGGATCATCGATGCGCCGTAGAACACTCGCGCGATACGTACGCCGGACCCGCCGTACAACACCCACGCAGCCGCCGCCATCACGGCGATCTTGCAGACCGCCCATGCCGTCCCGATCGACGGCCTCAGAAAGACATCGGGCGCTCGGATGAGGAGCAGAAAGAGCAGGTCGTAGCCGAGGAGCAGGCCGGCTGCAAACCTCAACGTTCGCCGCCAAATGAGACCCAGACCGGATGCGAGCGGGATCAAGGCACACAAGTACACGAGCAACTCGCGCAGCGGCACCCACTTCGGCACCGGCTGCCACACGACGGCGAAGTCGCCCCGCTTCAAACCGATGATGCCGACCGCGATCATCGCCGCCGCAAAGACGCAGCGCCCGAGGCACGCGAACCAGGGCGCACGCGGTTCGGTATTCGAAGTCATCGGATGCGTTGAGAGTACCGGCAACCCGGGGCGGCGGCTGTGACGTTACGGTTGCGCGATGACTCTCAGGGATTCGCGCCCGTGATGATCACCGCGACGTTGCGCGATTGGAAGCGTTCGCGATGCTGCATGAGCACCGCGATCGCCGCCGCGCCGGAGGGCTCGACCTCCAGCATCGTCTCGTCGCGAATCATGCGAATCGCATCGTCGAGGCGCGATTCGTCGAAGAGAAGGACGTCGTCCGCCGTGGCGGCGATCTGCGACACCGCTTCCTTGGCCGGAAGGCGAATCGCGAGACCTGCGGCGCGGGTGGCCGCTTCGGTAGATGTGACCACCGTTCGCGCCTTCCATGAGAGCGCCATCGCCGGCGCGGCGGCAGGCGCGGCACCGATGATTTCCACCTGCGGGGCCTCGTCTTTGAACCAGCGCGCGACTCCGGCGAGCAACGCGCCGCCGCCAAGCGGAACCACGACGGCGTCGATGTCTTCTCCGGAGCCGGTGATCTCCAGGCCGATGGTGCCTGCCCCCTCAGAGATCGCCGGCTGCACGCCGTCTTCGACGAACGTCAGCCCCGAGGCCGCAGCGTACGCCTTCGCGCGGAGCTTGGCGTCGTCGTAGTCGCTCCCCTCGCAACGCACGTCGGCGCCGAGCCGGCGAAGGCGCGCAATCCTGTTCGCCGCGGTCCCCGCAGGAACGAACGCAATCACGGAGCGCCCGCGCTCCCGTGCCGCATAGGCGACTCCCTGCGCGAAATTTCCGGCGCTCGCGCAAACGAAGCGCTCATCAGGCGTGCCGCTCATGAAGTAGTCGGCGCCGCGGCCCTTGAAGCAGCGGATCGGATTCAGCGTCTCGATCTTCAACACGACGTTGCATCCGAGCGCCGCGCTGATGCTCTCGGCTCGATAGAACGGCGAGCGGAGGAAGACCGGATTGATCACCGTCTGCGCCCGCCGGATGGAGTCCGATGACAGGGCGTTGTCTGGGGTTACCGGCACGTAGCGATTGTAGAACCATTGGTTCGTCCGCCTGCCGCACGTGCGGCGCTGGCGCGAACCGTTGGTTCGTCCGCCTGCCGCACGTGCGGCGCTGGCGCGAACCGTTGGTTCGAAGGCCTGTCGCACGTGCGGCGCTGGCGCGAACCGTTGGTTCGAAGGCCTGTCGCACGTGCGGCGCCGGCGCGAACCGTTGGTTCGAAGGCCTGTCGCACGTGCGGAGTTGTGTCTGTCAAGTTCTGCAAAATCGGCTGGTGATCTCCGGTCAGTTCTCCTCGCGAGTTTGGTCAGTAGCGGGGGTTGTGGAGCTGAGGGAAACGACGGAGTCGTTTTCCGCAGCTTCCACAGCCCGGTTCTCAA